>NZ_VWWC01000098.1:0-27553 GCF_011753175.1 Burkholderia sp. Cy-637
GACGGCCGCCAAGCGCGAAGGCGCGGCAGCGCAACCGCGGCAGGGCAAGCGCGGCGCGGCAGCCGCTGCTCCCGCCGCGTCGGCCGCGGAGGCTCCCGCTGGCGGCGGCAGCGCCGGGCAGGACGACATCTTCTCCTATGTGACCTCGCCGGCCTTCGATGCCGACAACTCCAGCGGCGGCAATGGCGTGCGCGCTCCGATGCTGCGCCGTGGCCGTCAGGCGCCCAAGCGCGTGCTCGCGCCGGAAGACGACGCGCCGAAGCTGCACAAGGTGCTGGCCGAAGCCGGCATGGGCTCGCGTCGCGAGATGGAGGAGCTGATCGTCGCCGGCCGCGTGTCGGTGAACGGCGAGCCGGCTCACATCGGCCAGCGCATCCTGCCGACCGACCAGGTCCGGATCAACGGCAAGCCGGTCAAGCGCAAGCTGGCGAACAAGCCGCCGCGCGTGCTGCTGTATCACAAGCCGACCGGCGAAATCGTCAGTCATGCCGATCCGGAAGGCCGCGCCTCGGTTTTCGATCGCCTGCCGCCGATGAAGACGGCGAAATGGCTCGCGGTCGGCCGGCTCGACTTCAATACCGAAGGTCTGCTGATGCTGACCACCTCGGGCGACCTGGCGAACCGCTTCATGCACCCGCGCTATAGCGTGGAGCGCGAATACGCGGTGCGCGTGGTCGGCGAGCTCAACGAGGCCTCGCGCCAGAAGCTGCTGCACGGCGTCGAACTCGAGGACGGCCCCGCGAACTTCCTGCGGATTCGCGACGGCGGCGGCGAAGGCACCAATCACTGGTACCACGTGGCGCTGGCCGAAGGCCGCAACCGCGAGGTGCGTCGCATGTTCGAGGCGGTCGGCCTGATGGTGAGCCGGCTGATCCGCACGCGTCACGGCTCGATCCCGCTGCCGCGCGGCCTGAAGCGCGGCCGCTGGGAAGAACTCGACGAAGCGCAGGTCCGCAAGCTGATGGCGACCGTCGGCCTGAAGGTCGCCGCCGACGAGAAGGGCAAGCGCGGCGGGGCCGGCCAGGCCGAGCGCCGCCAGCCCGATCCGATGCAGACCTCGATGGGCTTCCTCAATCGCGAACCGGTGCTGACTACCCACGGCCAGCTCGACCAGCCGCGTCGCGGGGGCCGTCGCGGCGCCCAGGGCGGCGGTTTTGGTGCCGGTGCCGGCTTTGGTGGCGGCGCGGCGGGCGGCGGCTTTGGCGGCAACGCCAACGGTAACGGCAACCGTCGCGGCGGCGGCGATGTCGACGGCAATCGCCTGTCGTATGGCGCGAACAACGGCAACAAGCGCGGCGGCGGCAAGAGCCAGGGCCCGCGCGGTGCCAACGGCAATCGCGCGGACGGCGGCGGCAATGCCGGCGGCAACGCGCGCGGCGGCCAGCGCCCGCAGCAGCAGCGCAACCGCGCTCGCGGCCGCTGAACCTCGGTCGCTGCACCGATCAATCGGAAAACGATGGGGAAACCGGCCTTTCAGGCTGGTTTCATGGGCGATGCTTTGCGTTTGGGTTAAAAAACGCTATAATCGCAAAGTCGCTGGGCGTACGGGTTTAATGTGCGGCCTAGGTGCGACCACCAGAGTAAGAAGATGGGCGTTTCGCCCATTTTTTTTTGCTGAAACGGTTGGGCATCTCGGGTAGCGCTTCCTGCGCCGGCAAGGCGCGCGTCTGCGGGTGAATCGCGAACGGCGGGCGCGAACACCTGAGAGGACACTGTGCAACTGACGGAACTGATAGAAACCACGGTCACCGGGCTCGGTTACGAGCTGGTCGACCTCGAGCGCACCGGGCGCGGCATGCTCTGCGTCTACATCGATCAGCCGGCGGGCATCTCGATCGACGATTGCGAAAAGGTCACGCGTCAGCTCCAGCACGTATTGACGGTCGAAAACATCGATTACGAACGGCTCGAGGTTTCGTCGCCCGGCCTGGACCGTCCGCTGAAGAAGCTGGCCGACTTTGAACGGTTCGCCGGAAACGAAATCTCCGTCACCCTGAAAAAGCCGCTGGAAGGCCGCAAGACCTACCGCGGCATTCTGCATGCGCCGAACGGCGAAACGATCGGTTTGGAATTCGAGAGGAAGAAGGGCGAGGCGGCCATGCTGGATTTCACGCTGGCCGACATCGACAAAGCCCGCCTGATTCCGCAAGTTGACTTTAGGAGCCGCAAACAATGAGTCGCGAAGTGTTGATGCTGGTGGATGCGCTGGCACGCGAGAAAAACGTCGACAAGGATATCGTGCTGGGCGCGCTCGAAGCCGCGCTCGCCTCGGCCTCCAAGAAGCTGTTCGACGAAGGCGCCGAAATCCGTGTCCATATCGATCGTGAAAGCGGCGAGCACGAAACCTTCCGGCGCTGGCTGGTGGTGCCGGACGAAGCCGGCCTCCAGGAGCCGGATCGCGAGATCCTGTTGTTCGAGGCGCGCGAGCAGAAGGCCGAGATCGAGGTCGGCGACTACATCGAGGAATCGGTGCCGTCGATCGAGTTCGGCCGGATCGGCGCGCAGGCCGCCAAGCAGGTGATTCTGCAGAAGGTTCGCGACGCGGAGCGCGAGCAGATCCTGAACGACTACCTCGAGCGCGGCGAGAAGATCATGACCGGCACGGTCAAGCGTCTCGACAAGGGCAACTTCATCGTCGAGTCGGGCCGTGTCGAGGCGCTGCTGCGCCGTGACCAGCTGATTCCGAAGGAAAACCTGCGCGTGGGCGACCGCGTGCGCGCCTATATCGCCAAGGTCGATCGCACCGCACGCGGTCCGCAGATCGAGCTGTCGCGCACGGCGCCTGAATTCCTGATGAAGCTGTTCGAGATGGAAGTGCCGGAAATCGAACAGGGCCTGCTCGAGATCAAGGCGGCAGCACGCGATCCCGGCGTTCGTGCGAAGATCGGCGTGGTCGCCTACGACAAGCGGATCGATCCGATCGGCACCTGCGTCGGCATCCGCGGTTCGCGCGTGCAGGCCGTGCGCAACGAGCTCGGTGGCGAAAACATCGACATCGTGCTATGGTCCGACGATCCCGCCCAGTTCGTGATCGGCGCGCTCGCGCCGGCAGCCGTGCAATCGATTGTCGTCGATGAAGAAAAGCACTCGATGGACGTCGTCGTCGACGAAAGCGAACTGGCTGTCGCGATCGGCCGGAGCGGCCAGAACGTGCGCCTTGCCAGCGAACTGACCGGCTGGCAGATCAACATCATGACGCCGGACGAATCCGCCCTGAAGCAAGGTGAAGAGCGTGATCGTCTGCGCAGCCTGTTCATGGCGCGCCTCGATGTCGACGAGGAAGTGGCTGACATCCTGATCGACGAAGGTTTCACCAGCCTCGAAGAAATCGCCTACGTCCCGCTGAACGAAATGCTCGAGATCGAGGCGTTCGACGAGGAGACCGTGCACGAGCTGCGCAACCGCGCGCGCGATGCCCTGTTGACGATGGCGATCGCCAACGAGGAAAAGGTGGAAAATGCTGCGCTCGACCTGAAGAGCCTCGACGGCATCACGCCGGAGTTGCTCGCGAAGCTGGCGGAACATAGCGTGGCGACGCGCGACGATCTCGCCGAGCTGGCTGTCGACGAACTGGTCGAGATGACCGGAGTGGAAGAGGAAGCCGCGAAAGCGCTGATCATGAAAGCACGTGAACACTGGTTCCAGTGAGAAATGACCATGGCGCACTGATATTTGGCGGCCGGAAGGCCGCATGACCCGATGCTAACCGCAAGGAATCGGTCCTTGCACTAAGAGGAATGAATGGCGAGTAACAACGTAGCCCAATTTGCCGCGGAACTGAAAATGCCTGCTGGTGTGCTGCTCGAACAGCTGCAGGCAGCGGGCGTCCAGAAAGCGAGTGAAGACGATGCGCTGTCGGAAACCGACAAGGCGCGTCTGCTCGATCATTTGCGTAAATCGCACGGCTCGTCCGACGCCGACAAGCGCAAGATCACGCTGACCCGCCGGCACACGTCGGAAATCAAGCAATCCGATGCAACGGGTAAGGCTCGCACCATTCAGGTCGAGGTGCGCAAGAAGCGGACGTTCGTGAAACGCGACGATGTCGCGGAGAACGGCGCCGATGTGGGCCAGGACCAGGCGGACGATGCGGCGGCCGAGGCCGATCTGAAGCGTCGCGAGGAAGAAGCGCGCCACGAGGCCGAGCTGCTCGAGAAGCAGGCGCAGGAGCTGCGCGAGCGCCAGGAGCGCCTCGAACGCGAGGAAGCCGATCGTCGGGCTCGCGAGGAAGCGGCCGAGGCCGAGCGTCGCCGCGCCGAGGAAGAGGCGGCCAGCAAGCGCGCGGCTGCGGCCCAGGCGCAAGCTCAGGCACAGCAGCAGGCTGCCGCGCAGCAGGCCGCGGCCGAGCAGGAAGCCGCGCGTGCGCAGGAAACGCAGAACGCGCAGCAGTCGACACAGGACGAAGAGCGTGCGGCGGCCGAACGTGCCGCCCAGCGCGAAGCGGCCAAGAAGGCCGAGGACGCTGCCCGCGAGGCCGCCGACAAGGCGCGTGCCGAGCAGGAGGAAATCCGCAAGCGTCGCGAGAAGGCCGAGGCCGAGGCGCGCGCGATTCGCGAAATGATGGCGACCCCGCGCCGTGCGCAGGTCAAGGCTGTCGAGCCGCCGAAGCCGGCCGAGCCGCCCAAGGCGGCCGAGGCCAAGGGCACGCTGCACAAGCCGGCCAAGCCGGCGGGCGAAGCGGGCGCGCGTCCGGCCAATGCGGCAGCGGCGAAGAAGCCCGCCACCGCGGCGCCGGCGAACGCCAATGCCAATACCAGCGCACCGGGCGCGGCCGATCGCAACAAGAAACCGGCCGGCAAGGGCGGTTGGCAGGACGACGCATCGAAGCGTCGTGGCATCAAGACGCGCGGCGATTCCAGCGGCGGCGTCGACCGCGGCTGGCGCGGCGGCCCGAAGGGTCGCGGCCGTCACCAGGACAGCGCCTCGTCGTTCCAGGCGCCGAGCGAGCCGATCGTGCGCGAAGTGCACGTGCCGGAGACGATTTCCGTCGCCGATCTCGCGCACAAGATGTCGGTGAAGGCGTCCGAAGTCATCAAGATCATGATGAAGCTCGGCCAGATGGTCACCATCAACCAGGTGCTGGACCAGGAAACGGCGATGATCATCGTCGAGGAACTGGGTCATCGCGCCGTGGCCGCCAAGCTCGACGATCCGGAAGCGCTGCTGGTCGAGGGCGAGGTCGGCGTCGATGCGGAGCAACTGCCGCGTCCGCCGGTCGTCACGGTGATGGGTCACGTCGACCACGGCAAGACCTCGCTGCTGGACTACATCCGTCGCGCCAAGGTGGCGGCGGGCGAAGCGGGCGGCATTACGCAGCATATCGGCGCTTACCACGTCGAGACGCCGCGCGGCGTCGTCACCTTTCTCGATACGCCGGGTCACGAGGCCTTCACGGCCATGCGTGCACGCGGCGCGAAGGCGACCGACATCGTGGTGCTGGTGGTGGCCGCCGATGACGGCGTGATGCCGCAGACCAAGGAAGCCATCTCGCACGCCAAGGCGGGTGGGGTGCCGATCGTGGTCGCGATCAACAAGATCGACAAGCCGGATGCGAATCCGGATCGCGTCAAGCAGGAACTGGTTGCCGAAGGCGTGGTGCCGGAAGAGTACGGTGGCGATTCGCCGTTCGTGGCGGTGTCGGCCAAGACCGGTTCGGGCATCGACGACCTGCTCGAGAACGTGCTGCTGCAGGCCGAAGTGCTGGAACTGAAGGCACCGATCGAGGCGCCGGCCAAGGGCATCGTGATCGAAGCGAAGCTCGACAAGGGCAAGGGCCCGGTGGCGACGGTGCTGGTGCAGTCCGGCACGCTGTCGCGCGGCGACGTGGTGCTGGCCGGCACGGCCTATGGCCGCGTGCGGGCGATGCTCGACGAGAACGGCAAGCCGACCAAGTCGGCCGGCCCGTCGATCCCGGTGGAAATCCAGGGTCTGTCGGAAGTGCCGGGCGCCGGCGAGGAAGTGATCGTGCTGCCGGACGAGCGCAAGGCGCGCGAAATCGCGCTGTTCCGCCAGGGCAAGTTCCGCGACGTCAAGCTGGCCAAGCAACAGGCGGCCAAGCTCGAAAGCATGCTCGAACAGATGGGCGAAGGCGAAGTGCAGAACCTGCCGCTCATCATCAAGGCCGACGTGCAGGGTTCGCAGGAAGCGCTGGTGCAGTCGCTGCTCAAGCTGTCGACCGACGAAGTGCGTGTGCAGATCGTGCATAGCGCGGTGGGTGGCATCAGCGAAAGCGACGTCAACCTGGCCACGGCCTCGAAGGCGGTCATCATCGGCTTCAACACGCGCGCCGATGCCCAGGCTCGCAAGCTGGCCGAGTCGAACGGCATCGACATCCGCTACTACAACATCATCTACGACGCCGTGGATGAGGTGAAGGCGGCAATGTCGGGCATGCTCGCGCCGGAGAAGCGCGAAGTCATCACCGGCATGGTCGAGGTGCGCCAGGTCATCAAGGTGCCGAAGGTCGGCCTGGTGGCGGGTTGTATGGTCACGGACGGTGTGGTCAAGCGCTCCTCGTCGGTGCGCGTGCTGCGCAACAACGTGGTCATCTTCACGGGCGAGCTGGATTCGCTCAAGCGCTTCAAGGACGACGTGAAGGAAGTGAAGCAAGGCTTCGAGTGCGGTATGTCGATCAAGAACTTCAACGATATCGTCGAAGGCGATCAGTTCGAAGTGTTCGAGGTCACGGAAGTCGCTCGGACGCTGTAAGGCCGGCGTGAACGCTGATGGGCGGGGCAGGCGTGGGCCTGTCCCGCCCATTTTCATGGCGACGGCGATATGTGTCGTCGCCCGTTCGATGAACGGAATGACGGAAATACCATGACGAAGAAACGTACCTCTCCCAATCGCAACGTGCAGATTGCCGACCAGATCCAGCGCGATCTGTCCGAGCTGATCATGCGCGAGGTGAAGGACCCGCGGATCGGCATCGTGACGATCCAGAGCGTCGAGCTGACGCCCGACTACGCGCATGCGAAGGTCTATTTCACGGCGCTCACCGGCGACCCGCTGCAGACCCAGGACGCGCTGAACCACGCCGCGGGCCACCTGCACAACCTGCTGTTCAAGCGGCTGCACATCCATACCGTGCCGACGCTGCATTTCCATTACGACCAGACGATCGAGAAGGCTGTCGAGATGTCGCGCCTGATCGAGCAGGCGAATTCGACGCGCGCCAAGGACGACTGAGCCGCCCCGCCGATCCCGATCTCGCCATGACGACTGCTCCTCAACGCCCGCGCGTGCCGCGCCGGCTGCTCGACGGCGTGCTGCTGCTGGACAAGCCGGTCGGCCTGTCCAGCAACGACGCGCTGATCCGCGCGAAACGCCTCTACCTCGCCAAGAAGGCCGGCCACACCGGCACGCTCGATCCGCTTGCCTCGGGCCTGCTGCCGCTCTGTTTCGGCGAGGCGACCAAGTTCTCCCAGGATCTGCTCGAAGCCGATAAGACCTACGAGGCCACCATGCGCCTCGGCATTCGCACCACCACGGGCGACGCCGAGGGCGAGGCGATCGAGACGCGCGAGGTGCGGGCCGATCGTGCGGCGATCGAGGCCGTGCTGCCGCGTTTTCTCGGCGAGATCGTGCAGGTGCCGCCGATGTATTCGGCGCTCAAGCGTGACGGCAAGCCACTCTACGAATATGCGCGCGCCGGCCAGACCGTCGAGCGCGAAGGGCGCCAGGTGACCATCCACCTGCTCGAACTGCTCGACTGCGCCTTGCCGGACGTGAGTTTTCGCGTGACCTGCAGCAAGGGCACCTACGTTCGCACCCTGGCCGAGGATATCGGCGAGGCGCTCGGCTGCGGCGCGCACCTGGTTGCGTTGCGCCGCACCGGCGTCGGTGCGCTGACGCTGGAGCATGCCGTCACGCTCGATGCGCTGTCCGATGCCGAAGCGGCAGAGCGCGATCGCTGGCTGCAGCCCGTCGATGCGCTGTTGTCGACCTTCGTGCGTGTCCAGCTCACGGCCGAGGAGGCGAAGCGTTTCCGTCATGGCCAGCGCCTGCGGCTCGCCTCGGTGCTCGAGCTGGGCGTCCAGGATGGCGATCGCGTGCGTGTGTATGACGAGGCCGAATGCCTGCTCGGCGTGGCTCGCCTGAGCGAGGGCGTGCTGGCCCCGGAGCGCCTGGTAGTGAGCGGCGAGCCGCAATGACGCCGGCCTGAAGCACTGGTGGATACGAAAATGCCCGGTCAATCGGTTTGACCGGGCATTTTCCTTTCTGCGCGACCAGCGAGGCGAGCCGCTTGCCTCAGTGTGCCGCCGAAGCCGCGGCGCTCGAATCGCCGCCGCCGCTGTTGGCCTTTTCCGGCTTGGTGATCCAGATCAGGCCGATCAGCACCACGAAGATCGCGGCCGACAGATAGAACAGGTCGTTGACGCCGAGCTGCGCGGCCTGCTGGGTCGCCATCTGGTTGATCAGGCCGTTGGCCTGCTGCTCGCTCAAGCCCAGGTTGCCCATTTGCGTGACGGTCTGGTTGAAGATCGGGTTGTAGACGTTGGCCTGCTCGACGATCTGCGCGTGATGGAAGTTGTTGCGATGGTCCCAGGCGGTCTGGAAGATGGAGGTGCCGATCCCGCCGCACATGATCCGCACGAAGTTCGACAGGCCCGAGGCGGCCGGGATCCGGTGGCCAGGCAGTCCCGACAAGGTGATCGACACCAGCGGGATGAAGAAGCCCGCCATCGCGATGCCCTGCACGAAGGTCGGCGCCATCAACGACCATTCGTCCACGCCCGTGGTGTAGCGCGAGCGCATCCAGAAGCACAGCGCGAACACCAGGAACGCGGCCGTCGCGATATAGCGCGGATCGGTGCGCGGCAGGAACTTGCCGGTCAGGGGCGAGAGCAGGATCGCGAAGAAGCCGACCGGCGCCAGCACCAGCCCGGCGTCGGTCGCCGTGTAGCCGATCTGGGTCTGCAGCCACAGCGGTAGCAGCACCAGGTTGCCGAAATAGAGCCCGTAGCCGATCGCCAGCGAGATCGTGCCGCCGGTGAAGTTGCGTTGCCGGAACAGCGACAGGTCGACCACCGGATGCTCGGCCGTCAGCTCCCAGATCACGAAGAACGCGAAGGCGATGATGGCGGTCAGCGCCAGCACCACGATGGTGGTCGAGGCGAACCAGTCGAGGTCCTTGCCCTTGTCGAGCATGACCTGCAGCGAGCCCACCCAGATCACCAGCAGCGCCAGGCCGACGCCGTCGATCGGCGCCTGGCGCGTCTGCGATTCGCGGCTGCGGTAGATCATCCAGGTGACGATCGCGGCGGCGATGCCGACCGGGATGTTGACGTAGAAGATCCAGGGCCAGGAGTAGTTGTCCGAGATCCAGCCGCCGAGAATCGGGCCGGCCACTGGCGCGATCAGCGTTGTCATCGACCACAGCGCGAGCGCCATCGGCGCGCGTGCGCGTGGATAGCTCGACAGCAGCAGCGATTGCGAGAGCGGGATCATCGGGCCGGCCACCGCGCCCTGGATCACGCGCGATACCAGCAGGAAGGGCAGGCTCGGCGCCAGGCCGCAGAGCCAGGACGAGATCACGAACAGGATGATCGAGGCCAGGAACAGGCGCACCTGGCCGATCCGGTCGGTCAGCCAGCCGGTCAGCGGCACCGAGATCGCATTGGCCACCGCGAACGAGGTGATCACCCAGGTGCCCTGGTCCGAGGACACGCCGAGGTCGCCCGAGATGGTCGGGATCGCCACGTTCGCGATCGAGGTGTCGAGCACGTTCATGAACACCGCGAGCGACACCGCGATCGTGCCGAGCACGAGCTGGCCGCCTTGCAGCGGCGGGTGGGGAGCGGGTGGTTGGGGCTGGGCCATGAGCGCTCCGCGCTTACATCAGGTTCGGCGCCGGGCGCGCGGCCGGCCTGGCCGAAGCGGGCGAGGCGGCACCGCGCGAGGACGTGGCGCCGGCGGCATTCTGCGCGATGATGCGCGCGATCTCGGCATTGGCCTCGTCGCCGTACTTGGCGAACACGTCGGTCTGGTAGACCGTGTTCGGCACGTTGCCGAGCTGGCCGCCGTGATCGTCCTTGATGTCGACATCGACCTGCATCGACAGGCCGATGCGCAGCGGATGCTGCTCGAGCTCCTTCGGATCGATCACGATGCGCACCGGCAGGCGCTGCACCACCTTGATCCAGTTGCCGGTGGCGTTCTGCGCCGGCAGTAGCGAGAAGGCCGAGCCGGTGCCGGCCGAGAAGCCGACCACCTTGCCGTGGTACTTGACCGAGGAGCCGTAGATGTCGGCCGTCAGCTCGACCGGCTGGCCGATCCGCATGTGAGTGAGCTGGACTTCCTTGAAGTTGGCATCGACCCACACCGCGTTGAGCGGCACCACCGACATCAGCGGCGAGCCCGGCGCGACGCGCTGGCCGACCTGCACCGAGCGCTTGGCGACGTAGCCCGTGACCGGCGCGGGCAGCGTGTTGCGCGCGTTGTTCAGGTAGGCGTCGCGCACCTTGGCGGCGGCGGCGAGCACGTTCGGGTGATCGGCGATGGTGGTGTTCGCGGTCAGCGCGCGGTTCGAGGCGAGCTGCTGCTGGGCGGCATCGACCGAGGCCTGCGCGGCCTTCACGGCGTCGCGCGCGTGCGAGATCTCTTCCTGCGAGACCGCGCCGGTCTGTGCCACCGCGAGGCGCCGGCGCAGGTCGTCCTGCGCCTTCGACAGATCCGATTCGCGCAGCGCGACCTGGGCACGATACTGGTCGTCGTTGACGAACAGGCCGCGCACCTGGCGCACGGTCTGCGCCAGGTTGGCCTCGGCCTGCTGCAGCGCGACCTGCGCGTCGGCCGGGTCGAGCACCACCAGCGGCGCGCCGGCCGTGACGGTCTGCGTATCGTCGGCGTTCACGGCGATCACGGTGCCGGTGACCTGCGGCGTGATCTGCACCACGTTGCCGTTCACGTAGGCGTCGTCGGTGCTCTCCCGGAAGCGCGCGACCAGGAAGTAGTAGAGCCCGTAGGCGATCGCGGCGATCAGGATGATGACGGTCAGCAGGGTCATCATCCGTTTGCGTTTCGCGTTGTTTGGCCGGGCGGCGGCGTTTTGCTGAGGGTCGCTCATGGCGAAGTTCTCCGTCGATTCTTGTCGGTGGTGCGAGTGGTGTCAGGCAGGTGCGGACGATGCGGCCGGCATCAGTTCGCGGCCTGTTGCTGCGTGGCGGTCGCGGCCGGTGGCGGCGCATGTGCCGTCGTCGCGTCCCGGGCTGCCGCGCCCGCCGGTTTCGCCGGGGCGGCCGCGAGCGGCGTGCCGGTCGCGTCGAAGCCGCCGCCCAGCGACTTGATCAGGCCGATCTGCATGTCGCGGCGGCGCATCACCAGGTTGGTGACGGTCTGCTCGGCGCTCAGGCGGTTGATGTCGGCACTGAGCACCTGCAGTTGCGGCGAGAGGCCGGCCTTGTAGCGGATCACGGCGAGTTCGTAGGCGCGCGTCGACGCGTCGAGCGCGCGCTGCGCATCGCCCATCTGCTTGTCGACGGCGCGGATCGTGGCGACCTGGGTGGCCACGTCGTTGAGCGCGCCGATCAGCGTCTGGTTGTAGTTCGCCACGCTCAGGTCGTAGTCGGCGTAGCTGCCGCGCAACTGCGCGCGCAGGGCGCCGCCGTAGAAGATCGGCAGGTGCACGGCCGGGCCGAACTGCGCCTGGCGACTCGCGAACTTCAGGAACTGGCCCCAGCCGAAGGCATCGAAACCGAAGCCCGCCGCGAGATTCACGTCGGGGAAGAACTCGGCCTTGGTTTCCTTCACGTCGGCGATGCGTGCCTCGACCTGCCAGCGCGCCGCGACGATGTCGGGGCGGCGCGAGACCAGGTCGGCGGGGATGTTGCCGGGCAGCTCGATGGCGCCGCCCGGCTTCAGCACCGGCATGGCGATCTGCAGGCCGCGGTCGGGCCCCTTGCCGAGCAGGGCGGCGAGCTGGTAGCGCACCGTGGTGATCTGGCCGTCCAGTTCGGACAGCGAGGACTGGCTGGTCGCCACGTTGCCGCGCGCGGTCTGCCGTTCGACATTGGTATCGAGCCCGGCGCCGACGCGGCCCTCCGTGATCTTGCCGACCGTCTCGCGATTGCCGATCTCGCGCTGGGCGATATCGCGCAGCGCGTAGAGCTGGGCGAGCTGGTTGTAGGTGCGCGCAATCGAGGTGGCGAGCGTGATGCGCGCCTGCTGGAACTCCGCCTGCGCGGCCTTCTGCTGCGAGACCGCCGATTTCAGCTTTTCGCGGTTCTTGCCCCAGAGGTCGAGCTCCCATGAGGCGCTGAGCAGTGCGTTGTTCTCGCTGAACCAGCTGCCGCCATAGGGGGGCGGGAACAGTCCGTTGCCCGAGTAGAGTTCGCGGGTCCAGGAATAGCTGCCCTCGACCTTCGGGAACAGGGTGGCGCGCGAGGACTGGATATAGGCCGAGGCCTTGGCCAGGCGCGCCTGGGCCTGGGCGATGCTCGGATTGTCCTCGAGCGCCTCGTCGATCAGCTTCGGCAGTTGCGGATCGCCGAATTGGCTCGCCCAGTCGAGCGCCGGCCAGTGGCCGCCTTCGGCGGGCAGGCTCTGCGTGCTGTCGAACTGCGATTCGGGCGCGATCCGCTTGTCGCTGTGGATGCCCATGTAGTTGGCGCAGCCGGCCAGCGCGAATGCGGCGATGGCCGCCGCCAGCGTGCCGCGCATCGGCCGGACAGCGGCCCCCGACCCTGGGTGAATGGTGGACATTGCAAGGATTTCCTTATGTCGATCCATTGAAAATTATTGTTATGGCACGGTTTATTGGGCGGAGGCGGGCGGGTTGCCGGTGCCGCCGTCGCCGCAGTAATTGCTGAGAATCCGCCGCAGCATGCTTTTCAGGAAGCCGACTTCCTCCGGCGTGAAGCCGTTCAGCAACTGGTCGAGCACGCTGATGAAGATCTCCGGCATCCGTTCGGCCAGCTCGCGTCCTTCGTCGGTCAACTCGAGCCGCACCACCCGGCGGTCCTCGTGGCTGCGCACGCGCGACAGCAGCCCGCGCTTCTCGACACGGTCGAGCAGCCGTGTGACGGCACTGGCGTCGATCGCGTATTCGCGCGCCAGCTCGGCGGCCGTCGAGCATTTGCCGACCGCCAGCATGAACAGCATGCTGGCCTGGGTGCCGGTGATGCCGAGCTCGGTCTGGGTGCGCTGCGTGACGAGGTTGGTCATCAGCGAGCGCACGCGCGACAGCAGGTAGCCGACGCTGTCGTTGATCGGATAGGCCGACAGCGACAGGCCGCGGGCGGAGGAAGAGGTGGAATCCGGCATAGTCTCTGATTCTGCAATAGTTGACTAGGCAGCAGTATAGGCGTGCTTGATTGCCGCGGCAAATAATGAACCGCCATGGCGGGACGGGCAATCGGGGCCGATACGTAGACGGGCGGCCGGCGAATCGGGGAAGGGCGGCGATCGAGGGGCCGGAATGGCGCCGGCGCGACAGTCAGTGTGCACCGCAGCGAAAGCTCGGTTCGCGACATCCCGGCGTGCTATAATCCTAGGCTTTCCAGGATGCAATAAGCAGCGCGCGTGAGGCACGACCATCCACGCGCGTTTTTGCGTGTCCGATCATCAGGTTTCGATTTCAGGTTTCTATGACCCGCGCCCTTCGCAATATCGCCATCATCGCCCACGTCGACCACGGCAAGACCACGCTCGTCGACCAACTGCTGCGCCAGTCCGGCACCTTCCGCGAGAACCAGCAGATGGTCGAGCGGGTGATGGACTCGAACGACATCGAAAAAGAGCGCGGGATCACGATTCTCGCGAAGAACTGCGCGGTCGAGTACGAAGGCACCCACATCAACATCGTCGACACCCCGGGCCACGCCGACTTCGGCGGCGAGGTCGAGCGCGTGCTGTCGATGGTCGACTCGGTGCTGCTGCTGGTGGATGCCGTCGAAGGCCCGATGCCGCAGACCCGCTTCGTGACCAAGAAGGCACTGGCGCTGGGCCTCAAGCCGATCGTGGTGGTCAACAAGATCGACCGCCCGGGCGCGCGGATCGACTGGGTGATCAACCAGACCTTCGACCTGTTCGACAAGCTCGGCGCGACCGAGGAGCAACTGGACTTCCCGATCGTCTACGCCTCGGGCCTGAACGGTTATGCCTCGCTCGATTCGTCGGCTCGCGACGGCGACATGCGTCCGCTGTTCGAGGCGATCCTCCAGCACGTGCCGGTGCGCCCGGCCGACCCGGAAGCGCCGCTGCAACTGCAGATCACCTCGCTCGACTACTCGACCTACGTCGGCCGGATCGGCGTGGGCCGCATCACGCGCGGCCGCATCAAGCCGGGCCAGCCGGTGGTGATGCGCTTCGGCCCGGAAGGCGAGGTGCTGAGCCGCAAGATCAACCAGGTGCTGTCGTTCAAGGGCCTGGAGCGCGTCCAGGTGGAGTCGGCCGAGGCAGGCGACATCGTGCTGATCAACGGTATCGAGGATGTCGGCATCGGCGCGACGATCTGCGCCGTCGACACGCCGGAAGCGCTGCCGATGATCACGGTCGACGAGCCGACGCTGACCATGAACTTCCTGGTCAACTCCTCGCCGCTGGCCGGTCGTGAAGGCAAGTTCGTGACGAGCCGCCAGATCCGCGATCGCCTGATGAAGGAACTGAACCACAACGTGGCGCTGCGCGTGCGCGACACCGGCGACGAAACCGTGTTCGAGGTTTCGGGCCGCGGCGAGCTGCACCTGACCATCCTGGTCGAGAACATGCGCCGCGAGGGCTACGAGCTGGCCGTGTCGCGTCCGCGCGTGGTGCTGCAGGAAGTCGACGGCGTCAAGCAGGAGCCGTACGAGCAGCTGACCATCGACGTCGAGGACGAGCACCAGGGCGGCGTGATGGAGGAGCTGGGCCGCCGCAAGGGCGAAATGCTCGACATGGCTTCGGACGGCCGTGGCCGCACGCGTCTCGAGTACAAGATCTCCGCGCGGGGCCTGATCGGCTTCCAGAGCGAGTTCCTGACGCTCACGCGCGGCACGGGCCTGATGAGCCACATCTTCGACTCCTACGCACCGGTCAAGGAAGGCTCGGTCGGCGAGCGCCGCAACGGCGTGCTGATCTCGCAGGACGACGGCGCGGCCGTGGCCTACGCACTCTGGAAGCTGCAGGATCGCGGCCGCATGTTCGTGAAGCCGGGCGACGCGCTCTACGAGGGCATGATCATCGGCATCCACAGCCGCGACAACGATCTGGTGGTCAACCCGATCAAGGGCAAGCAGCTGACCAACGTGCGCGCCTCGGGTACCGACGAAGCCGTGCGCCTGGTGCCGCCGATCCAGATGTCGCTCGAATACGCGGTCGAATTCATCGACGACGACGAACTGGTCGAGGTGACGCCGCAGTCGATCCGCCTGCGCAAGCGCCACCTGAAGGAGCACGAGCGTCGCCGCGCCAGCCGCGAAGCCGAGTAAGCCTGTCTCGAGCCCTGGCCCTGCCTCGGCGAGAATCCAGAAAAGCCGCCTCCGGGCGGCTTTTTTGCGTCCTGTCGACCGTGCCTCGTAAAACACTATTACGAGTCTCGTCAAAATCGGGGCCATTTGTCGCGAAAGCCTGCTGCGACGGGCTTCGAGGGTGCGACATTGTGACCTTCGTTGGTGCGTATTGTGATATGCTGCGCGCACGCAAGTTTTAGGTCCTTCCAAGCAAGACTTGATTCGCGCAATCCGCTAAACGGTCAGGCCGTGTCGCGGAAGGTTGAGTAACCCGCTATTTCTCGAGAAGCTCGAAGAAAGGTGAGCGTAAAATGTCAGATGTAATGAAGCAGTTCCAGCTGAACTCCTATCTGTTCGGCGGCAATGCTTCGTATGTAGAAGAACTGTACGAAGCCTACCTGGACAACCCGGCATCGGTGCCGGATAACTGGCGCGAGTATTTCGACGCGCTGCAGAACGTGCCGGCTACGGATGGTTCGAACGCGAACGACGTCGCCCACTTTCCGATCGTCGAATCCTTTGCCCAGCGCGCCAAGGCCAACGCCTTCATCCCGCGCGACAACGGCAACGCCGGCGGCAATCTGGCCACCGCGCGCAAGCAGGTGCACGTCCAGACCCTGATCAGCGCCTATCGCTTCCTCGGCTCGCAATGGGCCAATCTCGATCCCCTGAAGCGTCGCGAGCGCCCCGCGATCCCCGAGCTCGAACCCGCGTTCTACGACTTCTCCGAGGCCGACCTCGACCAGACGTTCAGCGCCAGCAACCTGTATTTCGGTTTCGAGCAGGCTTCGCTGCGTGACATCGTCAAGTCGCTGCGCGACACGTATTGCGGCACGATCGGCGCCGAGTACATGTACATCGGCGATCCGGAGCAGAAGCGCTGGTGGCAGGAGCGTCTCGAGTCGACGCGCGCCACGCCGAACTTCACGGCCGACAAGAAGAAGCACGTGCTGAACCGCCTCACGGCCGCCGAAGGCCTCGAGCGCTACCTGCACACCAAGTACGTCGGCCAGAAGCGCTTCTCGCTCGAAGGCGGCGAAAGCTTCATCGCGGCGATGGACGAAGTGGTCCAGCATTCGGGTTCGAAGGGCGTGCAGGAAATCGTCATCGGCATGGCCCACCGTGGCCGCCTGAACGTGCTGGTCAATACGCTCGGCAAGATGCCGGCCGACCTGTTCGCCGAATTCGAAGGCAAGCACGTCGACGACCTGCCGGCCGGCGACGTGAAGTACCACAAGGGCTTCTCGTCGGACATCGCCACCGAAGGCGGCCCGGTCCACCTGTCGCTCGCGTTCAACCCCTCGCACCTGGAAATCGTCAACCCGGTGGTCGAAGGTTCGGCCAAGGCCCGGATGGACCGTCGCGGCGACGCCGACGGCCTGCAGGTGCTGCCGGTGCAGATCCACGGCGACGCGGCCTTCGCGGGCCAGGGCGTGGTGATGGAAACGCTGAACCTGGCGCAGACGCGCGGTTACGGCACGCACGGCACGCTGCACATCGTCATCAACAACCAGATCGGCTTCACCACCTCGGACCCGCGCGACGCGCGTTCGACGCTGTACTGCACCGACGTGGTCAAGATGATCGAGGCGCCGGTGCTGCACGTGAACGGCGACGATCCGGAAGCGGTGGTGCTCGCGGTGCAGATCGCGATCGACTATCGCATGCAGTTCCACAAGGATGTCGTGATCGACATCGTCTGCTTCCGCAAGCTCGGCCACAACGAGCAGGACACGCCGGCGGTCACGCAGCCGCTGATGTACAAGAAGATCGCGCAGCACCCGGGCACTCGCGCGCTGTACGCCGAGAAGCTGGTGCAGCAGGGCGTGATCACCGCCGAGCAGGGCGACGAGTTCGTCAAGGCCTATCGCAAGGCGATGGACGACGGCCACCACACGGTCGATCCGGTGCTCTCGAACTACAAGAGCAAGTACGCGGTCGACTGGGTGCCGTTCCTGAACCGCAAGTGGACCGACGCGGCCGACACGGCCGTGCCGCTGGCCGAGCTGAAGCGTCTCGGCGAGCGCATCACCACGGTGCCGGAGAACTTCAAGGTCCACCCGCTGGTCGAGCGCGTGATCAACGACCGCCGCAAGATGGCCCAGGGCGATCAACCGCTCGACTGGGGCATGGGCGAGCACCTCGCGTTCGCCTCGCTGGTCGCATCGGGCTACGCCGTGCGACTGACCGGCCAGGATTCGGGCCGGGGCACCTTCACGCACCGTCATTCGGTGCTGCATGACCAGAACCGCGAGCGCTGGAACGACGGCACCTACGTGCCGCTGCAGAACATCTCGGAAGGCCAGGCGAACTTCACGGTGATCGACTCGGTGCTGTCGGAAGAAGCGGTGCTCGGCTTCGAGTACGGCTACTCGACCGCCGAACCGAACACGCTGGTGCTGTGGGAAGCGCAGTTCGGCGACTTCGTGAACGGCGCGCAGGTGGTGATCGACCAGTTCATCTCCTCGGGCGAAGTGAAGTGGGGCCGCGTCTCGGGCCTGACGATGCTGCTGCCGCACGGCTACGAAGGCCAGGGTCCGGAGCACTCGTCCACGCGTATCGAGCGTTTCCTGCAGATGTGCGCGGATCACAACATGCAGGTGGTCCAGCCGACCACCCCGGCGCAGATCTTCCACCTGCTGCGTCGCCAGATGATCCGCCTGTTCCGCAAGCCGCTGATCGTGGCCACGCCGAAGTCGCTGCTGCGTCACAAGGAAGCGGTCTCGGACCTGTCGGAACTGGCCAAGGGTTCGTTCCATCCGGTGCTCGGCGAAACCGACGAGTCGATCGACGCGAAGAAGGTCAAGCGCGTGCTGGCCTGCTCGGGCCGCGTGTACTACGACCTGGTCGCGCATCGCCGCGAAGCGAAGGCGAACGACGTGGCGATCGTCCGGATCGAGCAGCTCTATCCGTTCGCGCACAAGCAGTTCGAAGCGGAACTGAAGAAGTACGACAACGCGACCGAAGTGGTCTGGGTGCAGGACGAGCCGCAGAATCAGGGCCCGTGGTTCTACATCGAACACCACCTGAAGGAAGGCATGAAGGAAGGGCAGAAGCTCGCGTACAGCGGCCGCCCGGCTTCCGCCTCGCCGGCGGTCGGTTACTACGCGAAGCACTACGAGCAGCAGAAGGCCCTGATCGAAGGGGCATTCGGCCGCCTGAAGAGCGCGTCGATCGCAAAATAAGCGGACCTCACGAACCGGGAGCGCGCCAGGCGCGTTCCCGGTTCGTCTCGTTGCGCGCGGCAACGCGAGCACGAGCCAGGCCGCAGGATCCCGACATTACCCAGATCAAGCATCCAGGAATCAAGTCATGGCTATCGTAGAAGTCAAAGTCCCCCAGCTTTCCGAATCGGTTTCGGAAGCCACCATGCTGCAGTGGAAGAAGAAGCCCGGCGAGGCGGTCGCGCAGGATGAAATCCTGATCGAACTCGAGACCGACAAGGTCGTGCTCGAAGTGCCGGCACCGGCAGCCGGCGTGCTGTCGCAAGTGCTGCAGAACGACGGCGACACGGTCGTCGCCGACCAGGTGATCGCCACCATCGACACCGAGGCGAAGGCCGGTGCCGTGGCCGCCGCCGCCGGCGAAGCCGAAGTGCGTCCGGCCCCGGCGCCGGTCGCGGTGGAAGCCGCGCCGGCCGCGCAAGCGGCTGCCGCCTCGGGCTCCAGCAACACCACGGCCTCGCCGGCCGCGGCCAAGCTGCTGGCCGAGAAGGGCGTCGATCCGAGCCAGGTCTCGGGCACCGGTCGCGACGGCCGCATCACCAAGGGCGACGCGCTGGGCGCCAACGCCACGCCGGTGAAGGCTGCCTCGGCGCCGGTCGCCGCCGCGCCGAAGAAGGCCGCCGCGCTGCCGGACGTCAAGGTGCCGGCCTCGGCCACCACCTGGCTGAACGATCGTCCGGAACAACGCGTGCCGATGTCGCGCCTGCGCGCGCGTATCGCCGAGCGTCTGCTCGAGTCGCAGCAGACCAACGCGATCCTGACGACCTTCAACGAAGTCAACATGCAGCCGGTCATGGACCTGCGCGCGAAGTACAAGGACAAGTTCGAGAAGGAGCACGGCGTGAAGCTCGGCTTCATGTCCTTCTTCGTCAAGGCGGCGGTCCACGCGCTGAAGAAGTTCCCGCTGGTGAACGCGTCGATCGACGGCAATGACATCGTCTATCACGGCTACTTCGACATCGGCATCGCGGTCGGTTCGCCGCGCGGCCTGGTGGTGCCGATCCTGCGCAATGCCGACCAGCTGAGCCTGGCCGACATCGAGAAGAAGATCGCCGAATTCGGCCAGAAGGCCAAGGACGGCAAGCTGTCGATCGAGGAAATGACGGGCGGTACCTTCTCGATCTCGAACGGCGGCGTGTTCGGCTCGATGCTGTCGACGCCGATCATCAACCCGCCGCAGTCGGCGATCCTCGGCGTGCACGCCACCAAGGAGCGCCCGGTGGTCGAGAACGGCCAGATCGTGATCCGCCCGATCAACTACCTCGCGCTGTCGTATGACCACCGGATCATCGACGGCCGCGAAGCGGTGCTTTCGCTGGTCGCCATGAAGGACGCGCTGGAAGATCCGGCGCGCCTGCTGCTCGACCTGTAAGCCCAGCCTTTCCCGCATTGAATCGCCCAGGTCGCGCGGCGCACGCAGGACGTGCCGCCGCGCGCGGGGCAACAGAGAAGGATAGTCATGTCCAAGGAATTTGACGTCGTCGTGATCGGCGCCGGCCCCGGCGGCTACATCGCCGCGGTGCGCGCCGCGCAACTCGGCAAGACGGTTGCCTGTATCGAGAAGTGGAAGAACCCGGCCGGGGCGCTCAAGCTCGGCGGTACCTGCCTGAACGTCGGCTGCATCCCGTCGAAGGCGCTGCTGGCCTCCTCGGAAGAGTTCGAGAAGACCTCGCACCACCTGGCCGACCACGGCATCACGGTGGGCGACGTGAAGATCGACACCGCCAAGATGCTGGCCCGCAAGGACGCCATCGTCGAGAAGATGACGGGCGGCATCGAGTACCTGTTCAAGAAGAACAAGATCACCTGGCTCAAGGGCCATGGCAAGTTCACCGGCAAGACCGACGCCGGCGTTCAGATCGAGGTCAGCGGCGAAGGCGAGACCGAAGTCGTGACGGCCAGGAACGTGATCATCGCGACCGGTTCGAAGGCACGTCACCTGCCGAACCTGCCGGTCGACGGCAAGATCGTCGCCGACAACGAAGGCGCGCTGACCTTCGAGACGGTGCCCAAGAAGCTGGCCGTGATCGGCGCCGGCGTGATCGGCCTGGAGCTCGGTTCGGTGTGGCGCCGCCTGGGCGCCGAAGTGACGGTGCTCGAAGCGCTGCCGGCGTTCCTCGCCGCGGCCGACGAAGCCGTCGCCAAGGAAGCCGCCAAGCTGCTCAAGAAGCAAGGCCTGGACATCAACCTCGGCGTGAAGATCGGCGAGGTGAAGACCTCGGACGCGGGCGTGTCGATCGCCTACACGGACAAGGACGGCGCGGCCAAGACGCTGGAAGCCGACCGCCTGATCGTGTCGATCGGCCGCGTGCCGAACACCGACAACCTCGGCCTCGAGTCGATCGGCCTGAAGGCCAACGAGCGCGGCTTCATCGACGTCGACGACCACTGCCGTACCGCGGTGCCGAACGTCTACGCGATCGGCGACGTGGTGCGCGGCCCGATGCTCGCGCACAAGGCCGAGGACGAAGGCGTGCTGGTCGCGGAAGTGATCGACGGCCAGAAGCCGCATATCGACTACAACTGCATTCCGTGGGTGATCTACACCTCGCCGGAAATCGCCTGGGTCGGCAAGACCGAGCAGCAGCTGAAGGCCGAGGGCCGCGAGATCAAGGCGGGCAAGTTCCCGTTCTCGATCAACGGCCGCGCGCTGGGCATGAACGCGCCGGAAGGCTTTGCCAAGGTGATCGCCGACGCGAAGACCGACGAAGTGCTGGGCGTGCACATCATCTCGGCCAACGCCTCGGACCTGATCGCCGAAGCCGTGGTGGCGATGGAGTTCAAGGCGGCGTCGGAAGACATCGCCCGGATCTGCCACGCGCACCCGTCGCTGTCGGAAGTGCTGCGCGAAGCGGCCCTGGCCGCCGACAAGCGTTCGCTGAACAGCTGATCGAGGCGGCCTTCGGGCCGCCACGGCGCCGCGCCGGCCCTGCTGGCCGGTCGGCGCTGCCGTTTGATGCCGAAGGCGGGCGGGAGTTTTCCGCTCGCCTTTGGTTTTTCCGGTTTGCATGATGAACGTCACCGAATACTACGAGCGCGAACTGGGCGCGCGCGGCTACCAGGCCGATACCGCGCAGCGTGTCGCGATCACGCGCCTGCAGCAATGCTTCGACGAATGGGTCGCCTACAAGGCGCGTCGCTCGAACGCGTTCAAGAAGCTCGTGATCCGGCCGGAACTGCCCAAGGGCGTCTACATGTGGGGTGGCGTGGGCCGCGGCAAGAGCTTCCTGATGGACAGCTTCTACGCCGTGGTGCCGGTGCAGCGCAAGACGCGCCTGCACTTCCACGAATTCATGCGCGAGGTGCATCGCGAGCTCGAGGAATTGAAAGGGCAGGCCGATCCGCTCGACGAACTCGCGCGCCGCATCGCCAAGCGCTACCGCCTGATCTGCTTCGACGAGTTCCACGTCTCGGACATCGCCGACGCGATGATCCTCTACCGCCTGCTGGACCGGCTGTTCACCAACGGCGTGCAGTTCGTGATGACCTCGAACTACGATCCGGACCTGCTCTACCCGGATGGCCTGCATCGCGACCGCATGCTGCCCGCGATCGCGCTGATCAAGCAGAAGCTCGACGTGATGAACGTCGACGCCGGCGTCGACTACCGCCAGCGCACGCTGACCCAGGTGAAGATGTATCACACGCCGCTCGGCGCCGAGGCCGACCGCGAGTTGCGCAGCGCCTTCGCCAGGCTCGCGGCGGTGCCCGACGAGAGCCCGCTGCTGCATATCGAGAAGCGCGAACTGAAGGCGCTGCGCAAGGCAGACGGGGTGGTCTGGTTCGATTTCGCGACCTTGTGCGGTGGCCCGCGCTCGCAGAACGACTATCTCGAGCTGGCCTCGCGCTTCCACGCGATCGTGCTCTCCGAGGTGCCGCAGATGTCGCCGCGCATGGCCTCCGAGGCGCGCCGCTTCACCTGGCTGATCGACGTGCTCTACGACCACAAGGTGAAGCTGCTGATGTCGGCCGCGGTGCCGGCCGAGGAGCTCTACGTGGAAGGCCCGATGGCCAACGAATTCAGCCGCACCGTCTCGCGCATCGTCGAGATGCAGTCGCTGGAATATCTGGAGACGCCGCGGCGCGTGGTCGATACCTCGCTGACCTGAGCCCCGGGGCGGGCGCCGCCCCGCCATCCGGGCGCGTCACCGGCTGCGTCGGATCGATCCGGGGCGCCCTGCAATTTTCGGAATCGTCCAATATTCATGGCGATTCCGGCTCGATATCTTGGTCCTGTTCCCGTAATCGGAGGGGTGACATGAGGCCGTATCGAGACATCACCGACAGCGAGTGGCAACGTGTTGCCCGCTTGCTGCCTGAATTGCGCCCGCGCAAGGAGTTGCGCGGGCGTCCTCTTGCCGACGCACGCGACGTGCTCAACGGTGTGCTCTGGGTGATCTTCAGTTGCGCATCATGGTCGGCGATTCCTCGCCGCTATCCGGCTTACCAAACCTGCCATCGCCGTTTCATGCTCTGGTATGAATCAGGCACGCTGCACGCGGTGCTGAACGAGCTGTTCGGGCCGGATTGCGACGATCTCTACGAAACCGTCACGGTGCGCATGCGCAAGCACGTCCACTCCCGCGCCGCCGAAATCCGGCACGCCCTCGTGCCGAACCGCATCCACGTAGCCTGCGCGGAACCGCGCCCGGAAGCGCAGCCGCGCCTGGAGCCGCGCATGCCGCCCCCGTCAGATCCCCATTCCGGCGCCTGAGCGCGGCGCGGCCTCCCTTCGAAATCCGCGCGCGGTCGCTCTATCCCATCCACGTCCCGCATCATGCGACACGCAAGGTGTCGCATCCCGTCGGCTTATTGCTGGCGCACCCAGGTCTGTGAACGACCGAGCAGCGAGACGCCGATATAGCCGCGCACCACCAGCTTCTGGCCGCCATCCTCCAGCGTCATCTTGCACTTGTAGACCTTGCCGTTCTCCGGATCGAGGATGTTGCCGCCGTCCCAGTGATCGCCATCCTTCTGCATGTCCTTGATGATCGTCATGCCCTTGATCAACTGATCCTTGCGCTCGTCCGTGCAGGCCGTGCAACGGCGGTCGGGCGTGTCGTTCGCGCCCAGGCCCTTGGTCACCACGCCGGAGAGCGCGCCGTTGCTGTCCTGCGAGATCTGCACGAGGGCCTTCGGGTTGCCGGTGTGATCGTCGATCGTCTGCCAGGTGCCGATCGGGCTGTCGGCCTGGGCAAAGGCGCTGCATGCGGCCGCCAGCAGGGCACCGCCGACGGCGAGCTTGCGCAGCGAAAGGGTGAAATGGCGCATTGTCTTCCTCCTTGGATAGCTTGTCTTTTTCGTGGGATTTCTCGGCGCCGGCCCGTCCTGCATCGAGGCCGGGCCCGCCGGAAAGCTCTTCGGAGAATACGTCAAAGCTACTGCCGCGTCTGATAGAGGTGCCTCTAATCGAGACGGTCCGCGCGCCTCGGGCGCGCGGACCGGCGGCCGGGGTCAGTTCAGTTGGTAGGAGAACGACGCATTGATGCGCGGGCTGCGTGAGGCGCTTTCGATCGGGGCGTCGCCGATCGCCTTCGCCACGTTCAGGTCGAGGTTGTAGTGCTGGCCGTCCGACACGCGAATGCCGATGCCGACCGAGGACAGGCGATTCGGCAGGGGCGTGCCCGCATGCAGGTAGACGCGCGCCATGTCGTAGGCGATATACGGCGTGATCGACTTCAGGTACGCGTAGCCGACCGAGAACTGCCGGTTGATCTCGGCCGACATGCCCCAGCCCGAATCGCCGGAGGTTTCGCCGGGCTCGTAGCCGAGCGCGAAACGCTGCGCGCCGAACGCGATCTGCTCGGTGGTCGGCAGCGACACGGGACTGAACTGGCCGGTCAGTTGCACGGTCGTGCCGATCTTGAAGGGCCACTGGTTGCTCTGCACGACGGTGCCGCCGGTGCGCACGAAGGTGATCGAGGCCGGGTTGTTCTGGACCGTGCCGGGGATGTTCGTCTCGCCCGATTTCGAGGCGCCCAGGATGTCGAAGGCCTTCGCCACGTTGAAGCTCAGCTTGGTGACCGAACTCGTCCGCACGGCGGTGTAGTCCATCTGCGCCTGCAGCACGCGCACCTGCGAGCGCAGGCCGATGAACTGCCCGCCGATCTGATTCTGGTAGTTGTCCACGCTGTGCGAGGCATAACCGGACACGGTGGCCAGCAGGCTGCGCTGGTTGTTGAGCAGGATCGGGTAGGAGGTCGAAATACCGATCTTGTCGTTGACCACCGTGCGCTTCACGTAGGACGGCAGGCCCGGGTTGTCGGTGGGATTGCCGCGATAGTGGGTGGCATCGACGCGCGCGGTCCAGCCGTTGCTGCCGATCGGCACCGCCGCGCTGGCTGCCACGTAGGTGACGTTGTTCGGCCCCTTGGGCGCGAGCGCCGAGATGCTCAGCTGCTCGCCCAGCGAGGTGAGGCCGCTCTCGGTGACGGTGAACACGCCCTGCACGCCGGGATTGGTGGTGGCGATGCCGCTGCTGATGTTGATCGGCTTGCGCGACACGTCCAGCGTCATGGTGGTGGCGCCGTCGGTGTTCTGCGGCGGCGGCACGTTGGCCTTCACGGTGATGCCGGGCAGCAGGCCGAAAGTGTTCACGTAGCGCTCGAAGGTGTCCTTGCGCAGCGGCCGGTCGGCCGTGATGTGGGCCGCCACCGCGCGCAGCTTCGATTCCATCGCACCGGGCTTGCCGGTGATCTGCACATCGGAGACGAAGCCCTCGACCACCGTGATGCGCACCACGCCGTCCTCGAAGGTCTGCGCCGGCACGAAGGCGAACGACAGCGCATAACCGCGTTCCTGGTAGAGCTTGGTCACGCCGTTGGCGGTCTCGATCAGCTGGCCGATCGTGACGTCCTTGCCGACCAGCGGCGTGAAGCGGGCGGACACGAGATCGAAGGGAATCGACTTGACGCCCTCGATGCGGATCGTCGAGGGCGTGAGATGGCGGGCCAGCAGCTCCTGCACCTGTTGCGCCTGCGGTTCGACCTGGACCGTCACCGTCGAGCGCTGCGGGGCGTTGATCTGCGGCAGCGATTCGAGCGGGTTGCCGGCGGGGCGGCTCTGTGCATGCGCGGGACCGGCGGCTGTCGCGGCAAGCGCGAACAGCATCGTCCAAACCTGGTGAGTGGATCTCATTATGGGTAAGTCCTCGTAGGCCAGCTTTTAGTTTTCTACTGCGAACGGGCGGCATCGCGATGCCGCCCGTCCCGTGCAACTGGTGATGACCGTGCGTGCCTCCCGCCGGCACGCACGGATGCTGCCTTACTTGCCGACGCTGCCCAGCGTGCCGAGCAGGCCCGTCACCGGCGCGAGCAGGCCGGTGGAGCCGCCGCCGGCGCCCGAGGTCGCCGAGCCCAGCGTCGAGGTCAGCGAACCGACCAGGGTGGTGACCGGCGAGAGCAGCGAGCCGGCGGCGCCGCTGCCCGAGGTGCTGGCCCCGCCCGTCGCGCTGCCGAGCGTCCCGGTGACAGTATTCAGCAATCCAGTGACCGGCGCGAGCGGATTCGCGCTGCCTGTGCCGCCCGCGCCACTGGTGGCCGAACCGAGCGCGCCGGTGAGCGAGGAGACCACGCCCGTGACCGGCGCGAGCAGGCCGCCCGCACCCGTGCCGCCGGTGGCGCCGCCCAGCGAGCCGAGCAGGCCGGTGAGCGGATTGCTCGCGGGGCTGCCGCTCGACGAGCCGTTGGCGACCGTCACGGTGGAGCTGCCCACCAGGCTGGTGATGAGCCCCGAGATCGGGTTCGCGCCATTCGGGCCCGAGGCGTTGACCAGGCCGCCGGCATTGCTGACGGTATTGCCGATCGACGAGACCAGGGTGCCGACGTCGCCGACCAGCGGCTGCGAGGAGGTGCTGCCGATCTTGGTGCCGGCCGAGGCGACCGCGCCGCCCAGTTGCTGCAGCAGGCCCGAGACCGGGGCGCCGAGGCCGGTGGCCGCGCCCACCGTCTGGGTGGTCTGGCCGACCGTGGTGACGATCGGCGTGATGGCCGAGCTGATCGGTTGCGTGACGGCCGTGACCGGGCCCGAGGAGAGCACCGTGCCGAGCGTCATGCCGCCGGCCTGCACGCCGTTGGCGACCGTGTTGAGCAGGGTGCCCAGCGGCGTGGTGATCGGCGAGAGCGCCGACAGCTGGCCGGTGCCGAGCGAGGTCACGGTCTGGCCGAGGCCGGCCACCGTGGTGCCGGCGGCGCTGACCACGTTGCCCAGGCCGGCGACCGTGGTGCCCACCGGGTTGGCGGTCGTGCCGATCTGGCCGAGGCCGTTGGACAGCGCGTCGGCTGCCGCGCCGACCACCGTGCCGACGCCCGACACGCTGTTGCCGAGGCCTTGCGTGACGCCGCTGCTCAGGCCGGGGATGCTGACCGAGCCGATGGTGTTGCCGAGGTCGCTGACGGTCTTGCCGGTGGTGCTCAGCAGGCCCGTGGTGCCGCTGCTCGAGGACGAGCTGGTGCCGCTGGTGGTGGTGCCGCCGCTGGTGCCCTGCGGCGTGTTGTTGCCGCCGCCGGCGGTGGTCACGTCGCTGCCGCCGCAGGCCGCGAGCGCGGACAGGGTGGCGGCCGCGATCACGGTCAGGGCAAGGCGTGCGACGCGCTGCGCCGACGGGGTCGAGTGGATCGAGTTCATGGTTGGGCTCCTAACGCTATTTGGTCTATGTGGTCGATGCTTAGTGCTTGCCGCCGCCGAGCAGGCCGCCGACCAGCGAGGTCACGGGCGAGAGCAGGCCGCCGCCCGAACCGCTGGTGCTGGTGGTGCTGCTCGAGCCGCTCAACCCGGCCACCGTGGTGCCCGTGCCCGAGGTGGCCGCGCCGCCGGTGGCCGAGCCGGCGGCCGAGCCGAGCGCGCCGGTCAGGCCCGACACGAGGCCGGTGACGGGAGCAAGCAGGCCGCCCGCGCCGCCCG
>NZ_VWWC01000099.1:0-27540 GCF_011753175.1 Burkholderia sp. Cy-637
CGAGAGGATGTTGGTCTGGAAGGCGATGCTGTCGATCAGCGAGGTGATCTCGGCGATGCGCGTCGAATTCGCGGCGATCTGGTTCATCGTGCCGACCAGCCGCTCCACCGCCTGCGAACCCTCGTCGAAGATCTGGGTGGGCAGCCAGAGCGTGGCGCAGGCGTTCGGGATGTCGACCACGCCGCTGATATGCCCCTGCACCGGCGCGCAGCCGAGCAGCGAATAGGCCTGCGCGCCCGAGTAGCCGAACTTCTTCAGGTACTCGATCGCGTTCAGGCAGGCCTGCCGATAGGCCACCGTCACGTCGAGGTAGTGCTGGCCGCCCGTCTCGTCGACCGAGATGCCCTCGAAGATCAGGTAGTCGTTGTAGTTCGGCGTGATCGGGCTGGGCTGGAACACCGGGTTGCGGATCCCGTACTTGGCCATGCCGCCCTTGATCAGGTTCACGCGCATGTGGACCCAGCCGGCCATCTCGATCGCGCCGCAGAAGGTGATCTCGCCGTCGCCCTGGCTGAAGTGCAGGTCGCCCACCGAGAGGCCCGCGCCGTCGACGTAGACCGGGAAGAACACCTTCGAGCCGCGCGACAGGTCCTTGATATCGCAGTTGCCGCCATGCTCGCGCGGCGGCACGGTGCGCGCGCCCTCGGCGGCGGCGCGGGCCTTGGCCTCGCCGCTCAGGCTGCCCATGTGCGCGGTGGCCGCGAACGGCGGATTGGCCAGCGGCGGCACGCGCTCGGGGTCGGTGGCGATCAGGCCGGTCTCGCGCGCGTTCCAGGTTTCCAGCAGCTTGGGATCGGGCAGGCAGCCGATCAGGCCCGGGTGGATCAGGCCCGCGAAGTTCACGCCGGGGATATGCCGCGAGCTGGTGTACATGCCGTGGAAATCCCAGATCGACTTCTGCGCCGAGGGGAAATGCTCGGTCAGGAAACCGCCGCCGTTGGTCTTCGAGAAGAAGCCGTTGAAGCCCCACTGGCTGTCGGACTTCGCGCCGATGTCGAGCAGGTCCACCACCAGCAGGTCGCCCGGCTCGGCGCCCTTCACGCCCACCGGTCCCGACAGGAAGTGCACGATCGACAGGTCGATGTCGCGCACGTCGTCGGCGCTGTCGTCGTTCTTGATGAAGCCGCCGGTCCAGTCGTAGGTCTCCAGGATGAAGTCGTCGCCGGGCTTGACCCAGCAGGCCATCGGAATGTCGGGGTGCCAGCGGTTGTGGACTTGGGCGTTCTCGTAGGCGGACTGGTTCAGGTCGACCTTGATCAGGGTATCGGTCATCTCGTGTGCTCCTCGCTTCGGCAATTGCGGCAATGAATGGGGATGGCGCGCCTCGGGCGGCGCGCCCTCAGACGGACAGGTATTCGCGGATGCGATCGGTGTCGCCGGCCTCGCGCGTGCTCTGGTGGACGAAACGGCCGCCCTCGATCACGAACAGCCGGTCGGCCACCTCCAGCGCGAAGCTCAGCACCTGCTCGGACACCACCATCGCGATGTCGCGCGTGGCGCGGATCTGGTTCAGAGCCTTGGCGATGTCCTTGATCACCGAAGGCTGGATGCCCTCGGTGGGCTCGTCGAGCAGCAGCACCTTGGGATCGGTGGCCAGCGCCCGCGCGATCGCCAGTTGCTGCTGCTGGCCGCCCGAGAGGTTGCCGCCCTTGCGGCGGCGCATGTCGAACAGCACCGGGAACAGCGCGTAGAGATCGTCGGGCACGGTTTGCGATTTCGCGTTCTCCAGGCCGGTGCGGATGTTCTCCTCCACCGTCAGCGAGGCGAAGATCTGCCGGCCCTGCGGCACGTAGCCGATGCCGCGCGCCACGCGCCGGAAGCTCTCGTCCCTGGAGACGTCGGCGCCGCCCACTTTCACGCTGCCGCGGCTGGCCGGCAGCATGCCGATCAGCGCCTTGAACAGCGTGGTCTTGCCCATGCCGTTGCGGCCCATCACCGCCACGCTTTCGCGCGTGCCGACCGAGAAGCCGATGCCGTGCAGCACCTCGCTCTGGCCGTAACTGACGACGAGATCGTCGACTTCGAGCATCCGGGGTTCCTCCAGTTCAGTAGGCGAGATTCAGTGGCCGAGATAGACGTCGATCACGCGCGGGTCGGCCTGCACCTTGGCCATCGGCCCCTCGGCGAGGATCCTGCCCTGGTGCATCACGGTGACCTTGTGCGCGATGCGCTCGACGAAGGCCATGTCGTGCTCGATCACGATCATCGAGCGCTGCTGGCAGATGCGCCCGAGCAGCTCGGCGGTGATCTCGCGCTCCTTCACGCTCATGCCGGCGATCGGCTCGTCGAGCATCAATAGTTCGGGGTCCTGCATCAGCAGCATGCCGATCTCCAGCCACTGCTTCTGGCCGTGCGAAAGCAGCCCTGCCTCCAGGTCGAGCGCGGCGGCCAGGCCGATCTCCTCGGCCACCGCCAGCACCCGGTCGCTCACCTCGGCGTCGCGCCTGAAGGCCAGCGCGCCGAACACGCCGCGCCCGCGCGGATAGGACACCTCGAGGTTCTGCGAGACCGACAGGTTCTCGTAGATCGACGGCGTCTGGAACTTGCGGCCGATGCCCTTGCGCACGCGCCGGTACTCGGCGAGCTGGGTGATCTCCTCGTTGCGGAACTTGATGCTGCCGCCGGTCTCGCGGGTCTTGCCGCAGATCAGGTCGAGCAAGGTGGTCTTGCCGGCGCCGTTCGGGCCGATCACCACGCGCAGCTCGCCGCGCTCCAGGTAGAGGTTCAGCGAGTCGATCGCCTTGAAGCCGTCGAAGGACACGCTCAGGTCCTCCACCGCCAGCAGGAAGTCGGTATTGCTCATGGTCATGCCCCCCGCTGGGTGGTGTCGCCGAGCCAGCGACGCAGGCGCGCGCGCAGGTGCGCCTCGTAGAGGCCGGCCAGGCCGTTCGGGAAGGCCATCACCACGCCGATGAACATCGCGGCCATCAGGTACAGCCACAGGTTCGGGAAGCTCTCCGAGAACCAGGTCTTGCCGAGGTTGACCAGGATCGTGCCGACCACCGCGCCCACCACCGACATGCGCCCGCCCACCGCCGCGTAGATCACCATCTCGATCGAGGGCACGATACCGACGAAGGACGGCGACATGAAGCCGACCTGCAGCGTGAACATCGCGCCGCCGATCGCCGCCAGCATGGCGGCCACGCAGAACGCGAAGACCTTGAACATCGCCACGTCGTAGCCGGAGAAGCGCACCCGGTCCTCCTTGTCGCGCATCGCCAGCAGCAAGGTGCCCACCTTGCCGCGCTGGATCCAGCGGCAGGCCAGCATCGCGCCGATCAGCAGCGCCGCGTTGACGAAATACAGCACGTACTTGGCCGAGTTGCCCTGGATGTTCCAGCCCAGCAGCGTGCGCAGGTCGGTGATGCCGTTCACGCCGCCGGTGTAGCCCTGCTGGCCGATGATCAGCACCGAGAGGATCAGCGCCACCGCCTGCGTGATGATCGCGAAATAGACCCCGCCCACGCGCCGCTTGAACATCGCGAAGCCGACCACGAAGGCCAGCAGGGTGGGCACCACCAGCACCGCGAGGATCGAGAACGGCAGCGAGTGGAAGGGCTTCCACCAGGCCGGCAGCGCGGTCAGCTGGTTCCAGTCCATGAAGTCGGGAATGCCCGGCGTGGTCTGGGTCTTCGTCGAGATCGGATCGGACGATTCGAGCTTGAGAAACATCGCCATGGCGTAGCCGCCCAGGCCGAAGAACACGCCCTGCCCCAGGCTCAGCACGCCGCCGTAGCCCCAGGCGATCACCAGGCCCACCGCCACGAAGGCATAGGTCAGGTACTTGCCCATCAGGTTCAGGCGAAACGCGTCGAGCGCGAGCGGAAACACCACGACGATCAGGATCGCCAGCAGCACGATGCCGGCATAGCCGGAGGCGTCGGCGCGGCGCGCCAGCGCGCGCCAGCCGCCGGGGCGGGCCCGGCCGGCGGGCGCCGCCGCGGTGCCGGTGGCGGCGCCGGTGGTGCCGGCGACAGGTTGGATGGGTTCCATGATGGCTCTCCGGTGGGGAGGTCGGAATTCGGTTGAACGGGTCGTGAAGCGGCTCGCCCGCGCTCAGGCGCGGCGCACCTTGGAGGCGAACAGGCCTTGCGGGCGCAGCATCAGGATGATCACCACGGTCAGCAGGGTCAGCACGCGCGCGGTCGAGCCGGACAGGAAGAACTCGCTGATCGACTGCATCTGCGCGATGCCGAAGGCCGAGGCCACCGTGCCCAGCAGGCTGGCCGCGCCGCCGAAGGTCACCACCAGGAACGAGTCGACGATGTAGAGCGAGCCGCTGGTGGGGCCGGTCGAGCCGATCGCCGTGAAGGCCGCGCCGGCCACGCCGGCCACCCCGCAACCGATCGCGAAGGTCATGCGGTCGGTGAGCCGCGTATTGATGCCGGCGGCGTTGGCCATCGGCCGGTTCGCCACCGTGGCGCGCACCCTCAGGCCCCAGCGCGAGCGGTACAGCGCCAGCAGCAGCCCGCCCGTCATGATCAGCGCGAGGCCCATCACGAACATGCCGCTCACGGGGATGTCGAGCCCTTGCGCGGGCTCCCAGGAACCCATCAGCCAGTCGGGCAGCGCGGGGCTCACCTCCTTCGGACCGAACGCGGAGCGGAACACCTGCTGCATGCCGAGGCTCAGGCCCCAGGTGGCCAGCAGCGTGTCGAGCGGGCGCCGGTACAGATGGCGGATCAGCGCCCATTCGGCCAGCCAGCCCGCGGCGAAGGCGATGAAGAAGGCCGCCACGATCGCCACGAAGAAATAGACCGGCGTGAAGCCGTGCCAGACGTTCTGCGCAAACCAGGAGAACAGGTAGACCGTGTACGCGCCGATCGTCATGAACTCGCCGTGGGCCATGTTGATCACGCCCATCTGGCCGAAGATCACGGCGAGACCCAGGCCCATCAGCAGCAGCACGCTGAACAGGCTCAGGCCGGCGAAACCCTGCATCAGGGTGATATTGAAAATGTCGTTGGCGGACATCGGTTTTCTCCTCGCGCGGTGGCCGCAAGCGGCCGCCGCGCGTCGGCTAGGCGCAAGGCGCGATGGCGGGACGGGCGCGGGCGGCGTAGCCCGCGCCGCTTACATGTAGCCCTTCGGGAACGGGTTCGGCTGGATCGGGTCGGTGGATTGCGCCACCACCTTGAACTGGCCGTCGGCCTGCCCCTCGCCGATCAGCGAACGGCTCCAGAGGTGATGGTTCGCGTCGACCTTGGCGTAACCCTGCGGCGCGTTCTTCAGCTCGATGCCGGCCGAGGCGGCCACCACCTTGTCGACGTCGAAGCTGCCGGCGCGCTCGCAAGCGGCCTTCCAGATCCAGGGCCCGAGGTAGGCGGCCTGGGTGACGTCGCCGATCACGGCCTTCTGGCCGTAGCGCGCCTTGAAGGCCTGCACGAAGGTCTTGTTGTTGTCGTTGGTGAGCGACTCGAAATACTTCATCGAGGAATAGAAACCCGCGAAGTTCTCGCCGCCGATGCCGAGCACCTCGTCCTCGGTGACCGACAGGGTCAGCAGGAACTGCTTCTGCGGCGTGATGCCGGCCGCCTTCAACTGCTTGTAGAAGGCCACGTTCGAGCCGCCCACCACGGTCGTGAAGATGCAATCCGGCCGGGCCAGCTTGATCTTGTTCATCAGCGAGTAGAAGTCGGTGGTGCCCAGCGGGTAGTACTCCTCGCCGACCACCTTGGCATGCAGGTGCTGCTCGATATGGCGGCGCGCGATCTTGTTCGAGGTGCGCGGCCAGATGTAGTCGGAGCCGACCAGGAAGAAGCTCTTGGCCTTCTTGGTGTTGGAGGCCCAGTCGAGCGCCCAGAGGATCTGCTGGGTCGCTTCCTGGCCGGTGTAGAACACGTTCTTCGACTGCTCGAGGCCTTCGTAGAAGGTCGGGTAGTACAGCAGGCCGTTGTCCTTCTCGAAGATCGGCAGCACCGCCTTGCGCGAGGCCGAGGTCCAGCAGCCGAACACGGCGGCCACGTGGTCGTTCTCCAGCAGCTTCTTGGATTTCTCCGCGAAGGTCGGCCAGTCCGAGGCACCGTCTTCCTGGATGATCTGGATCTTGCGGCCCAGCACGCCGCCCATCGCGTTGATCTGCTCGATCGCCAGGCGCTCGGCCTGGATCGAGCCCGTCTCGGAGATCGCCATGGTGCCGGTGGCCGAGTGCAGCTGGCCGACCGTCACCGTGGTGTCAGTAACAGCGAGCTTGGTGGTGTTGACCTTGGCGGTCGGCGGGGTTTGCGCGCTGGCCGCGCGCGGCAGGCCCAGCGCCATCAGCGGGGCGGCCGCGAGGCTGCCGATCAGGCGCCGGCGCAGCGCCGAGGGGGCTTCGTCATCGTGTCGATCGTCCATGGACATCCCGTTCTCCTTGTCGGTTCGGTCCGCCGGAGCAGGTGGCCGGCGTGTGGAGCGGAATGTAGGAAGCCAAATAAAGCACCGGAATACGTCGATTGACGTATATCCCGAGGCGCGCCTGGAATGTAACTTGCGTGACGCATCCCGCCCGCCATCCGCGCACCAACCTGGATCACCCGACATGGCTCCGATGCACCAGTCCGTCGCCCCCGAGCCCGCCGCGGGGCCCGATCTCCGGCCGATCACGCAGCGCATCGTCAAGGTGCGCCGCGACTACAACGCCTGGGTCGGCGACGAGACGCTGGAGGACTACGCGCTGCGCTACACGCCCAGCTCGTTTCGCCGCTGGTCGGAATTCCGGGTCGCGAACACCGCGATCGGCGCGGTCTCGTTCCTGGTGCTGGAGGCGATCGGCGGCAGCCTGGTGATCGACTACGGCTTCACCAACGCGGTCTGCGCGATCGCGGCGGTGTCGCTGCTGATCTGGCTGACCAGCCTGCCGATCAGCTACTACGCGGCGCGCCACGGCGTCGACATGGACCTGCTCACGCGCGGCGCCGGCTTCGGCTATATCGGCTCGACCGTCACCTCGCTGCTCTACGCGAGCTTCACCTTCATCTTCTTCGCGCTGGAAGCGGCCATCATGTCGCTCGCGCTGCAGTTGGTGTTCCCGATCTCGATCGGCCTGGCCTACGTGATCAGCTCGCTGGTGGTGATCCCGATCGTGATGTTCGGCATCACGCTGATCAACCGGCTGCAGAGCTGGACCCAGCCGCTGTGGCTGGTGCTGTTCGTGCTGCCCTACGGCGCGGTGCTCTGGCACCACCCCGGGCTGCTGCGCGAATGGACCACCTTCGCAGGCTTCGCGCCCGAGGGCCGCGCGTTCAGCGCGATCGCCTTCGGCCAGGCCGCCACCGTGGTGTTCGCGCTGATCGTGCAGGTCGGCGAGCAGGTCGACTACCTGCGCTTCCTGCCGCCGCTCACCGCGCGCAACCGGCGGCGCTGGTGGATCGCGCTGCTCAGCGCCGGGCCCGGCTGGATCGTGCCGGGCGCGCTGAAGATGCTGGGCGGCGCCTTCCTCGCCTTCATCGCGATCCAGCACGAGATCGACGCCACCCAGGCCGCGCAGCCCACCCAGATGTACCTGCTCGCCTACCACCTGCTGCTCGACCCGCTGGGGCTGGCGTCCTGGGCGGTGCCGGCCGCCGTGCTGTTCGTGATCGTCTCCCAGTTGAAGATCAACGTAACCAATGCCTACGCGGGGTCGCTGGCCTGGTCGAACTTCTTCGCGCGGCTCACGCACAGCCATCCGGGGCGCGTGGTGTGGCTGGTGTTCAACGTGCTGATCGCGCTGCTGCTGGTGGAGATGGGCGTGTTCGAGGCGATCGGCAAGGTGCTGTCGATGTACGCCAACGTGGCGATCGCCTGGGTGGGCGCGCTGTTCGCGGACCTGGTGGTCAACAAGCCGCTCGGCTACAGCCCGCGCGACATCGAGTTCAAGCGCGCCCACCTGTACGACATCAACCCGGTCGGGGTGGGCGCGATGACGATCGCCACCGTGGTGGCGATGCTCGCGCACGGCGGCGCGTTCGGCGAGCTGGCGCGCGCCATGTCGCCCTTCATCGCGCTGGGCGTGGCCTTCGTGAGCGCGCCGGCGATCGCGATCGCCACGCGCGGGCGCTACTACCTGGCGCGCCAGGCCGAGCCGGGGCCGCCCGGCGGCCTGCGCCGCTGCGCGATCTGCGAGAACGACTTCGAGCACGAGGACACGGCCCACTGCCCCGCCTACGGCGGCACCATCTGCTCGCTGTGCTGCTCGCTCGATTCGCGCTGCCACGATCGCTGCAAGCCGCATGCGCGGCTCGGCGCGCAGCTCGACCGGGTGCTGCACCGCCTGTTCCCGAACGCGCGGCTCGGCGCCACCGGGCTGCGCCTGGCCCACTACCTGAGCCTGCTGCTGGCGATCTCGCTGCTGCTGGCCACGGTGCTCTACCTGATCTGGTCGCAGAGCGCCGATTCGCTGGCCACGCCGGGCTCGGTGGCCTGGCGCGAACTCGCCAACGCCTATGTGAAGGTGTTCGTCGCGCTCGCGCTGATCGGCGGCATCGCCGCCTGGTGGCTGGTGCTGGAGCGCGAGAACCGGCGCGTCACGCAGGAGGAATCGCAGCGCCAGACCGAGCTGCTGATGCACGAGATCGAGGCGCACCAGAAGACCGACGCCGCGCTCAAGCGCGCGCGAGCCGCGGCGGAAGCCGCCAACAGCGCCAAGAGCCGCTACGTGACGGGCTTGAGCCACGAGTTGCGCACGCCGCTCAACAGCATCCTCGGCTACGCGCAACTGCTGCTGCAGGCGCGCGAGGAGATCCCCAGCGCGCGGCTCAACGCGATCCGCACCATCCACCGCAGCGGCGAGCACCTGCTCGCGCTGGTCGACGGCCTGCTCGACGTGGCGCGCATCGAGGCCGGCAAGCTGCAGCTGAACATCGCGCCGATCTCGCTGCCCGACTTCCTCACGCAGATGAATTCGATGCTGCGCCCGCAGGCGGTCGAGAAGGCGCTCGAGTTCGCGGTGCAGCCGGCCGGCTGGCTGCCGCCCACCGTCAAGACCGACCAGAAGTGCCTGAGCCAGATCCTCACCAACCTGATCGGCAACGCGATCCGCTTCACGCAGGCGGGCGGCGTGACGCTGCGCGTGGGCCACGCGCTCGACACGCTGACCTTCGAGGTGGTCGACACCGGCCCCGGCATCGCGCCCGAGGAGATGGAGCGGCTGTTCCTGCCCTTCGAGCGCGGCACCACCGCCAGCGCGCACGATCACGGCGCGGGGCTGGGCCTGACCATCTGCAAGCTGCTCACGCACGCGCTGGGCGGCAGCCTGGAGGTGGACAGCGAGCCGGGACGCGGCACGCGCTTCGTGGTCAAGGTGTTCGCGCCGGCGGTGCGCAGCGCCGCGCCCGCGCGCACCGAGCTGGCCGATATCGGCGGTTATCGCGGGCCGCGGCGCACCCTGCTGATCGTCGACGACCTGCCCGACCAGCGCGCGATCGTCGTGCAGATGCTCGCGCCGCTCGGCTTCGGGATCGTCGAGGCCGGCAGCGGCATCGACGCGCTGCGCTGGCTCGGCACGCAGGCCGCCGACGCGATCCTGATGGACATCTCGATGCCCGCCATGGACGGCTACGAGACCAGCCGGCTGATCCGCGAGCGGCGCATCTCGGCCGCGCCGATCATGCTGCTGTCGGCCAATGCCTTCGCCGACGATCGCGAGCGCGCGATCGCGATCGGCTGCGACGACTACCTCGTCAAGCCCGTGCAGGTGCCGGTGCTGCTCGACAAGCTGGCGGCCCTGCTCGAACTCGAATGGGTGATGAAGGACGAGGGGCCGGCGCAAGCGAGCGCCGCGGCGTCGACGGCCACGCGCATCGAGCGCGCGGCAGCCGGCGGCCATGCGATGACGGCGGCGGCCGCGTCATCGATCACGAGCGGTTCGCCCGCGGCGGCCGAGGAACCCGCCTTCGCGGTCGCGCCGCCGCCCCTGCCCCGCGCGATCCACGCGCAACTGAAAACCCTGCTCGACGTCGGCTACGTGCAAGGCCTGATCGAGGCGCTCGACGCGGCCGTCGCGCGCCGGCCCGGTCTCGCCCCGGCGCTGGCCGCGCTGCGCGAGCGCGCCGAACTGTTCCAACTGAAGGATTTCGAGCATGAGCTTGACCGTCTCCCGCTCGGCGCCGATGACTGAAGCCGCGCGCCCGCTCCCCGATGCCGCGCTGCCCGGCGTGCTCGGCAACCGGCCCGTGGTGCTGATCGTCGACGACACGCCCGACAACCTCGCCCTGCTGTCCGACACGCTGCGCGCCGACGGTTACGCGGTGCTGGTGGCGCTCAGCGGCGACGACGCGCTGAAGTGCCTGGCGCGCGTCACGCCCGACGTGGTGCTGCTCGACGCGATGATGCCGGGGCTCGACGGCTTCGAGACCTGCCGGCGCCTCAAGCTCGACCGGCGCCACGAGCACCTGCCGGTGATCTTCATGACGGCGCTGGCCGAGAGCGAGCACGTGGTGCAGGGCTTTCGCGTGGGCGGCATCGACTACGTGACCAAGCCGGTGCGCCCCGAGGAAGTCTGCGCGCGCATCGCCGCCCATGTGCAGCGCTCGCGCGCGCAGCGTTACGCCGACACGGTGCTCGGGCTCGACGCGCGCGCGGCGGTGATCGTCGACGGCGCGGCGGCGATCCGCTGGCAGAGCCCGCAGGCCGCGCCGCGGCTGGCCGGCTACGACCCGCTCGGGCGCGAGGCGGGCCTGTCGGTGGCGCGCGCGAAACTGCCGCCGCCGCTGGCGCGCTGGTTCGCGCAATGGCTGGAACAGGGCTGCCCCGAGGATGCCGTGCATGAGACCGCCGACGGCGGCGTGCGCCGCTCGGCGCGCGTGAGCGGCACGCGCGAGCAGGGCGAATGGGTGATCGTGCTGGAAGCCTGGGACGACGGCGCCCAGGTGGCGGCCCTCCTCGAACGCTTCGGGCTGACCACGCGCGAGGCCGAGGTGCTGCTGTGGGTCTCGCGCGGCAAGACCAATCGCGATATCGGCGACATCCTCGACATGGCGCCGCGCACCGTCAACAAGCACCTCGAGCACCTGTTCCGCAAGCTGCATGTGGAGACGCGCTCGGCCGCCGCGGCGCTGGCGGTGAAGGCGGTGGGACGCGCTTGAGGCCGGGGGCTCGCGGCACGGGCTCGGCGGTGCGCGTGCGACGGCGGCCTAGCCGAGCATCGCGATCGCGGTTGCCAGCACTTCGCGCTTGAAGGCGGCCGGCCGCGCCGGCAGGGACGAGAACGCAGCCAGCACGTGGCTGTAGGAGACGGTCTTGCTGACGCCGTTGGCGATCATCGAGAACAGGATCTCGGGGTCGCGCGCGGGCATCTCGCCGGCCTTCATGGCGCGTGAGATCAGCGGCAGGAACACGTCGTGAACCGGGCGCACCAGGCGATCGATCAGGAAATCGAGCCGCTCGCCGTGCTCGGTGGCGGCCGTCGAGAAGAACATGCCGACATCGGGCATGGCGAACACCTGGTCGATGAAAAACGCCATCGCCTGCTCCACGCGCTCGCGTGGCGACAGCTCCGGCATCTCGTGCAACGCGCGGATGCGCTCGATCATCGGCGCCACTTCGTCGGCGATCTGCTCGACCACGGCCGCCCACAAGGTTTCCTTCGAACCGAAATGATGGCCGACCAGCGCCGCGTCGACGCCGGAGATGCGCGCGATCTCGCGCGCGCTGGTGGCGTGATAGCCGCCCTTGGCGAAGGCCGCGCGCGCATTGCGCAGCAGCACGTCGGCACCGCCCGCGTCGCTGGCGGCGGGCCGGCCGCGCGCGCGGCGTCGTTGGGTGGCCGTCGCGGCGGCATCCAGGGAATCGTTCGGGGACTTCATCGGGTCGAGATCGGCAAACCGGGAAATGACGAAGTTTAACCCTTGCCTCCTACCCGGCAGCCTCCCTCGCATTGACAGCGAACAAGGCCTGCCCTTACCATCGTCCGTCGAATTCAACACATGATGAATAAATCGCGATGAAACACCGACCGAGAATCGTCGTCGTGGGCGGCGGCATTGCGGGCCTGTTGCTGGCCACGCGCCTGGGCGACACGCTCGGGCGCAAGCAGCGCGCCGACGTGACCCTGATCGACAAGAGCCCCACGCATATCTGGAAACCGATGCTGCACACGATCGCCGCCGGCACGCGCGAGATCCAGCAGCAGCAGGTGATCTTCCTCGCGCATGCGCGCGAACACGGCTTCACCTACCAGCCCGGCGAGATGGTCGGCATCGATCGCGCCACGCGCGAGATCGACCTGGCCGCGATCGAGACCTCGGCCGGCGAGACCCTGATCGGGCCGCGCCGGATCGGCTACGACGTGCTGATTCTCGCGGTGGGCAGCCGCGCCAACGATTTCGGCACACCGGGCGTGACCAGCCATTGCCACTTCATCGACAACCAGGTCGAGGCCGAGGCCTTCAACGAGGCGCTGCGCGTGCGCATCTTCCAGAGCGTGGTGATGAACCGCGACCTGCGCGTGTCGATCGTCGGTGCCGGCGCGACGGGAGTGGAACTGGCCGCGGAGTTGAGCCACCTGCTCGAGGTGGCGAGCAGCTACGGCGACCCGGCGATACGCGAGCGGCTCAAGCTGTCCTTGTATGAAAGCGGGCCGCGCATCCTCGCGGCGTTTCCGGAAACCGTGTCGAAATCGAGCGAGGCGCAACTGCGCCAGATCGGCTTCGAGGTGCACACCGGAACACGCGTGACGGCGGCCGGGCCCGATGGCCTGCAGCTCGCCGACGGCGGCAGCCAGCCGGCCGACATCATGGTCTGGTCGGCCGGCGTGAAGGCACCGACCTTCCTCGGCCAGCTGGCCGGCATCGAGGTCAATCGCTCCAACCAGGTCGCGATCGGGGCGACCTTGCAGAGCGTGGACGACGAGCACATCTTCGCGCTCGGCGATTGCGCGAGCTACACGCCGGCCGGCCGGGAGCGCCCGCTGCCGCCCACCGCCCAGGTGGCGACGCAGCAGGCGCGCTTCCTGGCCAGGCACCTGCCCGCCTGGCTCGAGGGCAAGCCCCTGCCCGAGTTCCACTTCCAGGATCTCGGCGCGCTGGTGTCGATCAGCGACTACAACGCCTTCGGCACGCTCGGGCAGTTCGGCTTCTTCCGCGGCGGCTTCATCAAGGGACGTTTCGCACAACTGAGCCACGCGATGCTGTATCGCCAGCATCAATACGCGTTGCATGGCCTGAGGAAGTCGGCCCTGCTGTGGAGCGCCGAACGCCTGAACGGCTGCGTGCGGCCCACGATCCGGATGACCTAGGCGTCACGAGCCTGGCGCGCGCGGGCGCGGCTCAGAGCGGCATCACCATCTCGTGCCAGGCCATGCCGCCATGGTCCGATTCCGAAGGCTTCACGTACTGGTAACCGAGCTTGCGATACAGCTCGACGTGGCGGTCCTTGCACATCAGGTGGATGGTGGCCTTGTCCATCGCCCGCATGCGCGCCACGAAGCTGTCCATCAGCAGCTTCGCATAGCCCTTGCCCTGTTCGGCGGGGTCCAGCACCACCGACATGATCACCACGTTGGGCGCCTCGGCGTCGTGCCCGACCAGTTCCTTGAAGGCCTCGTCCGACATCACCACCTGGTGGGCACAGCCCGAATTGATGAAACCGATCACGCGGCCCTCGCGCTCCAGGACGAGAAATCCCCGCGGATATTGCGCGATGCGCGTGGCGATCTTCTCGCGCGTGGCCGCCTCGTCGCCCTCGTAGGCCGAGATCTCGATCGCGTAGCAGCGATCCACGTCGGTCGGCAGCGCCTCGCGCAGGTGGAGTTCGTGGTTCATCCCGGGTACCTGTCCAATCCAATCGATTCCAAGCACGCGATCATAGGGCGCCGGGGCGAACCGCGCGCTGAAACTTCTTCATGGGCGGCTGTATGCCATGCAGTTTGCCGCTCGGCCGAGCCTCAGGTTCCGCGCCGCTTTTTCCGTAGCTTCGCGGGCAGCGGAAGATTCGCCGCCTCCAGCGCCTGCCGCAGTTGCTCGCGCATCCAGGCATGCGCGGGCGTGCCGGCATGACGGGCGTGGAAATACACGCGCAGGGTGTAGTCGGGGCTCGCGAACGGCGTCGGGAACAGCGCCAGCGGCGTGGCCCGGCTCAAGGCCTCGGCCGCGCGACGCGGCAAGGTGAGCAGCAGCTCCGTGTTCGCGACGATGAAGGGCGCGGCCAGCACGCTCGGCAGGCAGACGGCGACCTGGCGCCGATGTCCGCCGCGCGCCAGCACCGCATCGATGATGCTGCCCGAACTCGCCCAGGGCAGCACCGCCACGTGTTTCTCCGCCAGGTAGGTTTCGAGCGGGAGCGAACCCGCGATGCGCGGATGCGGCTGGCGCGCGACGACCACATAGTCGTCGGTGTAGCAGGCGAAGGACTCGACGCCCTCGCCGGAAGGCCCTTCCTCGTCGGAGAATCCGAGCGCGAAATGCGCGCGGCCGGCAGCGAGATCCTCCAGGGCATCGCGATGGCTCGAATACACGACGTTCACCCGCAGCTCGGGCGCCTGCGCCTGCAGGCGGGCCATCAGGCCCGGCAGTACCGCGAAGGCCGTGAAATCGGTGGCCGCCAGCGTGAACACCTGGGTGCTGCTGGCGGGCACGAACGGGCCGGCCGCGCCGAGGTGGTCCGACAGCAGGCGCAGCGCGTCGGAGACGGCCGGCGCGATCTGGTCGGCCAGGGCCGTGGGCTGCATCGCGCTGCCGTAGCGCACGAACAGCTCGTCGTTGAAGCGCGTGCGCAGGCGCGACAACGCGTGGCTGCAGGCCGAGGCGCTCAGGGCCAGCTCGTCGGCGGCCGCCGCCACGCTGCGATGGCGGTGCAGCGCGTCGAGCACGAGCAACAGGTTCAGGTCGAGACGGCGGAGAGCGTCGTGCATGACATGCATTTTTTGAGACGAGAGATGCAGTATGCACAGCATTGGCGGCGCTCGCCAGGACCCAAGCACATCGGGATGATTGTTTTCCTGCCCCGAATTCAGGTTCAATCACGCATCGGCATCCACCGAGCCACTTCGAACCTCATGAATCGCCATCCCATCGACAGCCACGAACCAGACAGCCCCGGCACGCCGCCCTACTCGATTCGCCGCGCGCGCGTGGACGACCTGCCATTGCTTTACGAAGGCGAGCTGGCCTACATCCTGGCCATCGAACCCGAACAGGAAGCCGGCTGGCGCCGAGCCATGGGCGCGCATCTGCGCCAATGGATCCGCGGCCTGCCCTTCATGTATGTGGCTGAGCAGCAGGGCACGCCGATCGGCTATTGCTTCTGGGAACGCCACGGCGAGCAGGCCGTGCTTGCCTCGATCCATGTCGTCGAGGCGCATCGGCGCCGCGGTATCGCGCGCAAGCTGCTCGACGCCTATATCGAGGACGCCCGCTCGCACGGCCCGCTCGAGCTGGTGCTCGGCGTGAAGGCCGACAACCCCGCCCGGCAACTGTATGAAACCGCCGGCTTCGCGTTCACCCACGAGGCGGACGGTTATCGCCATTACCGCTACTCGGCCGGATAAACGCGCGCGCTCGCTGCTTCCCGGACGACGGTGACGCGAGCGGCCATGACAGCGCCGGAACACCGCCCTCCCCCGTCTCAGGCGCCGCCCGTCAACGGGCGCGGCTCCATGAAGGTGTGCCGGAAATACTCGCGCACGGCCAGCATCGCCGGGCTCAGTTCGGCGTTGCGGCGCCAGGCGAGCCCCACGCTCATCGGCGGCACCGGATCGCGCAGCTGCATGGTCTCGATGCGCCGCCCTTCCAGCGACCAGGGCCGATACACCATGTCCGACAGGATCGCCACGCCGCTGCCGTTGGCCACCATGCTGCGCACCGCCTCGACCGAGGACGTGCGCAGCTTCACGTTCGGCCGGTACGGCGTTTCGTTCCAGTAGCGCAGGGCCGTGTAGGCGGCCTCGTCGACGGTCAGCATCACGAAGGGTTCGGCCGCCACGTCGGCCAGCGTGACGTTCTCGCGCTTGAGCAGCGGATGCTGCGCGCACAGCCAGAGACGCCGCGGCGAATGAATCACCGGCTCGAGCATCAGCTCCGGATTCGCGACGTTGGAGGTCAGCAGCACGGCCATGTCGTAGCGATCGGTGATCAGGCCTTCCTCGATCGACTCGCGATTGAGCTCGTGCAGCTGGATGTTCAGGCGCGGATACAGGGTGCTCATGCGCTGCAGGTGATGCGGCAGGAAATAACCGAGCACGGTGTAGCTGGCGGCCAGCGTGAGCGTGCCGCTCAGCGTGCTTTCCAGGTTCGGGATGCGCATCGCCTCGTCGACCGAGGCGAGGATCGTGTAGGCCTGGTTGAGGAAGCGGCGCCCCGTGGTGGTGAGGGTCACGCCCGTCGCGGTGCGCATGAAGAGCTGGGTACCGAGGCTGTCCTCCAGCTCCTTGATCGCGTTGGTGACCGCCGACTGCGAAATCGTCAGTTGAATCGCCGCCTGGGAGATCTGGCCGAGTTCGGCGGTCGCGACGAAATACTTCAGCTGGCGCAGCGTCAAGGCCATGGCAATCATCCGAAAAATCGATATCGAGATAGCCGATATCTTATTCCCACCAAAATCCATCGGGCGCGAGGCGGTCGATACGCCCCTGGCGACTGGCTCCGCGCCGATTTTCACGCATTCCGGCGGCGACCGCCCCATCTGAAAAACAGATACGGTGCCATATAAAAATAGAACTATTTTGACCGGCGGCCAGCGGCTACTGTGCTTCTCGATGGGGTGAACGCGGCTTGCCGGCCGCGTCCGCGCCCCGCATCGAGGAGAACGCCAGCATGAAGAAACACCGCGTCGACCTGAACTCCGACATGGGGGAAGGCTTTGGGGTATGGACCGTCGGCGATGGCGTCGACGAGGAGATCATGCCGCTCATCAGCTCGGCCAATATCGCCACCGGCTTCCACGCCGGCGACCCCAACATCATGGCGCGCACCGTGCAGCTCGCCCGCCAGGCGGGCGTCGGCGTGGGCGCGCATCCGGGCTTTCGCGACCTGGTCGGCTTCGGCCGCCGCACGCTCACCGAGACGCCGCAGACGCTGGTCAACGACATCGTGTTCCAGCTCGGCGCGCTGCGTGAATTCGCGCGCCTGCACGACGTGAGCGTGCAGCACGTCAAGCCTCACGGCGCGCTCTACATGCTGGCCGCGCGCGACGAGAACCTGTCGCGCCTGCTGGTGGAGACGCTGCAGCGGCTCGACCCGACCCTGCTGTTGTATTGCATGGAAGCCTCGGTGACCTACCGGATCGCCCGCGAACTCGGCCAGCCGGTGGTGCGCGAGTTCTACGCCGACCGCGACTACGACCGCAGCGGCTCGATCGTCTTCACGCGCCGGGTAGGCCGGCTCGACCCCATGCAGGTGGCCACCAAGGTGCTGCGCGCCTGCGTCGAGGGGCGCGTCGCGACGGTCGACGGCGAGGACATCGAGATCGACTTCGACTCGGTCTGCATCCACAGCGACACGCCCGGCGCGCTGCAACTGGTCGAGGCCACGCGCGCGGCGCTCACGGCGCACGACATCCGGGTGGCCGCGCCGAGCTACCCCGTCGCGCGCTGAACCGCGCGCCCCGAATATCGATGAGGACTACCCAGATGGCACAACACGAGATCGTCAGCCCCCTGCCCGGCACCTTCTATCGGCGCGCCTCGCCGGACGCCGCGCCCTATGTCGAGGTCGGCACGCCGGTCGACGGCGACACGGTGGTGGGACTGGTCGAGGTGATGAAGCAGTTCAACGACGTCGAGGCGGGCGCGGCGGGCCGCATCGCGGAAATCCTGGCCGAGGACGGCGAGCCGGTCGATGCCGGCCAGGTCCTGATGCGCATCGAGGCCGGAGCATGATGAATCCGTCGAACACGCCCCACGACAGCGCCGCCGGCGCGGCCTTCTATCGACCGAAGCGGATTCGCACCGTGCTGGTCGCCAATCGCGGCGAGATCGCCGTGCGCGTGATCCGCGCGGCACACGAACTCGGCATGCGCGCCGTGGCGGTGGTCAGCGATGCCGATCGCGACAGCCTGGCCGCGCGCCTGGCCGACGAAGCGATCCCCATCGGCTCCTCGCACGCAGCCAAGAGCTACCTGAATCCGGCGGCCATCCTCGCCGCCGCGCAACAATGCGGCGCCGACGCGATCCATCCCGGCTACGGCTTTTTGTCGGAGAACGCGGACTTCGCGGCCCAGGTCGAAGCGGCCGGGCTGATCTTCGTCGGCCCCTCGCCGGCGGTGATCGCCACCATGGGCGACAAGGCCAAGGCCCGCGAAACCGCGCAGCGCGCCGGCGTGCCGACCGTGCCGGGCAGCAACGGCGTGGTGCTGTCGCTCGACGAGGCACGCGGGATCGCCGCGAAAATCGCTTATCCGATCATGATCAAGGCCGCGGCCGGCGGCGGCGGTCGCGGCATCCGCGTCGCGCACGACGCGGCCCAGCTCGACGCCGAGCTGCCGCTGGCGCAGCGCGAGGCGCAGGCCGCCTTCGGCAACGGCGGCGTGTACCTGGAGCGCTTCATCGCGCGGGCCCGCCATATCGAGGTGCAGGTGCTCGGCGACGGCCGCGAGGTGGTGCATCTGTTCGAGCGCGAATGCTCGCTGCAGCGGCGCCGCCAGAAGATCATGGAGGAGGCGCCCTCGCCCTCGCTCACGCCGGAACTGCGCCAGGCGCTGTGCGCCTCGGCCACGCGGCTCGCGCGCCAGGTCGCCTATCGCAGCGCGGGCACGCTCGAATACCTGTTCGACGAGACGCGCGGCGAGTTCTATTTCATCGAGATGAACACGCGCATCCAGGTCGAGCACCCGGTCACCGAGGCGATCACCGGCGTCGACCTCCTGCGCGAAACGCTGCGCATCGCCGACGGCGAGCCCCTGCGCCTGAGCCAGGACCAGATCGTGGCGCGCGGCGCGGCGATCGAATGCCGGATCAACGCGGAAGATCCGGTGCAGGACTTCCGGCCGAGCCCGGGCCGCATCGACGAACTCGCCTGGCCGACCGGCCCCGGCGTGCGCATCGACTCGATGCTGTTCCAGGGCTACACGGTGCCGCCGTTCTACGACTCGCTGCTGGCCAAGCTGATCGTCGCCGACGAAAGCCGGCCGGCCGCGCTGGCGAGGCTCGAGCGCGCGCTCGCGGAGCTGCATGTCGGCGGCGTGAAGACCACCGCGCAACTGCATTGCGCCCTGCTGGCCGACCCCGACGTGCGCGCCGGGCGCTATCACACCAATTTCCTGGAAGCCTGGATCCCGGCCTGGCGCGAGCGGCTCGCCGCTGCTGCCGGGCCTCGCGAGGAGGCCGCATGACCACGCGCTACACCTTCGGCGGCGACGAATTCATCTTCGTCGAGATCAGCGAGGACATGTCGCTCGACGCCTTCTTCAAGGGCACCGCGATCACGCGCGAGCTGCAACGGCGCGCGGTGCCCGGCATCGTCGACATCTGCCCGGCCAATGCCTCCTACCAGGTTCGCTACGATCCGGACATCGTCGATCCTGAGGCGCTGCTGGCCCTGCTCAAGCAGATCGAGGCGGAAACCGGCGACGCGCAACTGGAGATCGCCACCCGCATCATCGAGATCCCGGTGCTGTACAACGACCCCTGGACCCACGAGACGCTGATGCGCTTTCGCGAGCGCCACCAGGACCCGGATTCGACCGACCTGGAATACGCGGCCCGGATCAACGGCAAGCGCGATGTCGACGAGTTCATCGCCGCGCATTCCGGTTCGCCCTGGTTCGTGTCGATGGTGGGTTTCGTGGCGGGCCTGCCCTTCATGTTCCAGATGGTCGAGCGCGAGCGGCAGTTGCAGGTGCCGAAGTACGTGCGGCCGAGGACCGACACGCCGAAGCTGACGGTCGGCCATGGCGGCTGCTTCGGTTGCATCTACTCGGTGCGCGGCGCGGGCGGCTATCAGATGTTCGGCGTCACCCCGGCGCCGATCTTCGATCCCGAGCAGCGGCTCGACTACCTGCGCGACTTCATGGTGTTCTTCCGCCCCGGCGACATCGTCAAGTTCAAGCCGATCGACCGCGCCGCCTACGACGCGGCCGTGGCGGCCGTGGAAGCGGGCAGCTTCTCGCTGCGCGTGCGCGAGGTGAACTTCTCGCTCGAATCCTTCCTGCGCGATCAGGACGCGTACAACCGTTCATTGGTCGAGGTGCTCCATGCCGACTGATTCCCGTCCCGCCATCGAGGTCGTCAAGCCCGGGCTCGCCACCTCGGTGCAGGATACCGGCCGGCCCGGTTATTACCGCGTCGGCATCCCGCCTTCCGGGGCGCTCGACCAATACGCGCTGCGCGCGGCCAACCTGCTGGTCGGCAACCACGAAAGCGCCGCGGCGCTGGAATGCACCCTGCTCGGCCCGCAACTGCTGTTCCATGCCGAGGCGCTGATCGCCGTGACCGGCGCCGACATGCAGCCGAAGATCGACGGCGTGCTCCAGGCCTGCAACGTGGCGCTGCGCATCAAGGCGGGCAGCACGCTGAGCTTCGAGTACGTGAAGGGCGGCGCGCGCGCCTGCCTGGCCGTGGCCGGCGGCATCGACGTGCCGGTGGTGCTCGGCAGCCGCTCGACCTATGCGCTGGGGGCCTTCGGCGGCCACCAGGGGCGGCGCCTGCAGAAGGGCGACCAGCTCGCCATCGGCCGCGATCGCGGGCCGGCGCGCGAAGGCACCGCGCTGCCCGAGCGCCTGCGCACGCCGCTGGCTCGCGAGGTGGCGCTGCGCGTGCTGCCGGGCCTCTATCACCACCGGCTCACCGACGAATCGGCCCGGACCTTCTTCGAGGACACCTGGACCGTCGCCCCCGAGGCCGACCGCATCGGCTATCGCTACAAGCAGGGCCGCCCGCTCGGCTTCCGGCCGCGCGAGCAGCCGTTCGGCGCCGGCGCCGATCCGTCGAACATCGTCGACGCCTGTTATCCGATCGGCTCGATCCAGGTGCCCGCCGGCCTCGAGCCGATCATCCTGCATCGCGACGCCGTGTCCGGCGGCGGCTACGCGACCATCGGCACGGTGATCAGCGCCGACCTCGACCTGATCGGCCAGATGCAGCCGAACCACCAGGCGCGTTTCGTTTCCGTGACGATGTCCCAGGCGCTGGCTGCACGGCGCGACGCGCAACTGCGGCTGGCCCGCCTGCGCGACGTGCTGCTGCGATAGCACGACGACGCGGCCGCGACGGGCAGATCGCCCTGCTCGCAGCCGCCCTCGTCCCCCCGTTTCCCGATCGTTCGCGCGATGTCCAGCATCGCGCGCGAAGCGTTGCGCTCGTTCGAGGCGCGCGCGGCAAGTCCTGCACGTCGTTCCGGCAACGTCGCGGCCGATCGCCTCCCTGGCTCGCGACGCGGCCATTTCCATATCCCTTGTGTATTGAGGAGCAGTTCGATGGCCAATCTGAAGCAGGAAGCCGCCTCGGGCGATCTCGATCTATCGATCGCCGCGATTCCGGAGCAGGCCCGCATGCCGGCTTTCTCGCTCACCATGGCCTGGTGGGCCGTGTGCAGCGCGGTGTTCTATATCGTCGTGGGCGCAACCCTGGCGCTCGGTTATGGCGCGCGCAACGCGCTGATCGGGATGGCCTTGTCGGTGGTGGCCTATGGCCTGGTCAACTCGGTGATCAGCCGGTATGCCGTGCGCACCGGGCTGTCGGTCGCGCTGTTCTCGCGCGTGCTGTTCGGCAGTTCGGGCGCCGCGCTCGCCACCCTGATCTTCTTCGCGACCGCCATCTACTACGCGGTGTTCGAGGGTTCGGTGATCGCCGTGGCGGCCCATACGCTGTTTCCCGTGCTCGACTACCGATGGGCCGCGCTGATCGTGGTGGCCTACAGCGTGCCCCTGGTGTTCGGCAGCGTGCAGCACTGGCTCGACAAGTTCAACGGCGTGCTGCTGCCCTTCTATCTGTTCGGGCTGCTGGCGGCCGTGGTGCTGACCACGCACGAATACGGCTACAACGCCGCCTGGCTCGATTTCGGGCCCAAGGGCGCGGTGCCCGCCAACGGCTGGTGGAACTGCTTCGTGTACTACATGGGCGTCTGGGTGCTGATGATGTTCACCTTCGACTATGCCCGCTTCGGCCGCCGCGAGGACGCCGTCTATCACGGCCGCTTCAACTTCGGCATGCCGTTCTACCTGGTCACCTTCCTGCTGAACGGCGCGGTGGGCATCTATCTGGTCAGCACCACGCCGGGGCTCGGCACCTTGTCGGAAGTCTCGGTGGTGCTGGCCCTGCTCAAGCTGATGGGCATCTGGGGGCTGCTGTTCGTGTGGGTGACGCAATCGCGCATCAACACGGCGAACTACTACCTCGCCGCCATCAACATGCAGGCCTTCTTCGGCAAGCTGGCCGGGCTGCGCGCGCCGAAATTCGTGTGGGTGCTGGTGGTCGGCGCCGTGGTCTATGCGCTGATGATGGCCGACGTGTTCTCGAAGATCCTCCAGGCACTCGCCTACCAGGGCATCTTCGTGGTCGCCTGGGTGGGTGTCGCGCTCGCGCATATCCTGTCGACCCGTTACGACGAACTGGTCGGCGAGACGATCGAGTATCGCGATTCGCATGTCCCGGCCTTCAATCCGGGCGGCTTGAGCGCGTGGCTCGCGGGGGCCTTCGCCGGCCTCGTGCTGATGAACATGACGGGCACCGCGCAGTCGCTGTCGGCGCCGGCGAGCTTCGCGGTGTCCTGGATCGTCTATCGCGGCATGCTCGGCTCGGCGAAACGGACCTGGTTCGTGCGCGGCTGAGTTCAGGCCGTGAGCGGCTTGCTCATGAAGACGCGCTTCATGCCGTCCGGCTCGCGGTGCGTCTCGACGTAGCCGATGCGCGTGTAGCGCGCGATGTTCTCCGTCATGGTCTCGTTCGTGTAGAGACGGATGACGCAGTAGCCTGACGCCCTGGCCGCCTGCTCGGCGTATTCCAGCAGGTGATGCCCGAGCCCGGTTCCCCTCGCGGCAGAAGCGACGGCCACGTTGTGCAGCAGCATCGCCTCCGCTTCGGGGATCAGCACCAGCAGGCCCTGGACGGCGCCGTTGGTCTCGACGACACGGACCCGGCCGGCGTCGATCAGGACCGCGTAATCGTCCAGCATCGGGCCGGGTGGCCTGCCCATTCGTGCGATGTAGGGCGAGTAGGCCTGCTGGACGATTGCCTCGATGGCCTGGCGATCGGCTGGTGTGGCTGGGCGGAGAGTCGGATGCATGGGGTGCATGGGGTGCATGGGGTGCATGGGGTGCATGGGGTGCTTGGGGATGGATGGGGACAGGTGCCGAGGTGATCGATGCGGGGGCCCGGGAGCCAGGCGTCACCCGCCCTGATGCGCTCCCGCCGCCGTCCGACAGCCGGACGCCCGCGCGGCATTTATAATAGCGACCTTCCATGCTGGCCAGCCTAACGATAAGGGCGGCGATGCCCGCATGGCGCGGCTTTCGCACCAACCAGCCGCCGGCGCCGCCAGGGTGGATCCGGAACGTTTTTTGCAGCCGGATCGCTCGAAGCGGGAAAGCGCCTCGGCGACAGGCGCCTCGAGACGGCGCGCCGAGCGGCCCGGCCTGGTCAGTGTGCAGCCCCGCGTACCGTTTTTCCGGCGATGAATGCCTTGCATCCCCGATGCCAGGATGGCGAACCCAGCCGCCACCGGCATGCCGGCCCACATACGTCACAACATCGCCACGGCTGCGTGGCGACCGCATTCGAGTACTCATGTTACGGCTAAGCGAAGTCAAACTGCCCCTCAATCATGCCGAGAGCGATCTCGATGACGCGATTCGCGCGCGCCTGGCCGAACTCGGCGTGGCCGTGGACGAGCCGCTGCGCTACACGGTGTTCCGCCGCGCGCACGATGCCCGCAAGCGCGCCGACGTCAAGCTGACCTATATCGTCGATCTCGAGGTGAAGGACGAGGCGGCGGCGCTCGAGCGCATCGCCGGCAAGCCGAATTGCGGCCCGACGCCGGACATGCGCTACCACTTCGTCGCCAAGGCACCGGAACACGGCACGGCCTTGCGCCCGGTGGTGATCGGCATGGGCCCCTGCGGCCTGTTCGCCGGGCTGCTGCTGGCCCAGATGGGATTCCGCCCCATCATCCTCGAACGCGGCAAGGCCGTGCGCGAGCGCACCAAGGACACCTTCGGCCTGTGGCGCAAGAGCGTGCTGCATCCGGAATCCAACGTGCAGTTCGGCGAAGGCGGCGCCGGCACGTTCTCGGACGGCAAGCTGTACAGCCAGATCAAGGATCCGCATCACTATGGCCGCAAGGTGCTGGACGAGTTCGTCAAGGCCGGCGCGCCGGAAGACATCCTGTACCTGAGCCGGCCGCATATCGGCACCTTCCGCCTGGTCAGCATGGTGGAGAAGATGCGCGCGACCATCCACGAACTCGGCGGCGAGGTGCGCTTCGAAACGCGTGTCGACGACATCGAGATCGAGCAGGGCAAGGTGCGCGCGCTCAAGCTCTCGAACGGCGAGACGCTGCGCTGCGACCACGTGGTGCTGGCCGTGGGCCACAGCGCGCGCGACACCTTCCAGATGCTGCACGATCGCGGCGTGTTCATCGAGTCGAAGCCGTTCTCGCTGGGTTTCCGGATCGAGCATCCGCAAGGGCTGATCGATCGCAGCCGCTTCGGCAAGTTCGCGGGCCACAAGCTGCTGGGCGCGGCCGATTACAAGGTGGTGCATCACTGCAGCAACGGGCGGGCCGTCTACAGCTTCTGCATGTGCCCCGGCGGCACGGTGGTGGCGGCCACCTCCGAGCCGGGCCGCGTGGTGACCAACGGCATGAGCCAGTACTCGCGCGCCGAGCGCAATGCGAATGCGGGCATCGTGGTCGGGATCACGCCGGAAGATTATCCGGGCGGGCCGATGGCCGGCATCGCGTTCCAGCGCAAGTGGGAAGAGCGCGCGTTCGAGCTGGGCGGCGGCGATTATCACGCGCCGGGGCAGTTGGTCGGGGATTTCATCGCCGGCCGGCCGTCCACCTCGCTGGGCTCGGTGGTGCCGTCGTACAAGCCGGGCGTGCGCCCGACCGACCTCAGCACCGCGCTGCCGGATTATGTGATCGAGGCGATTCGCGAGGCGCTGCCGCAGATCGACAAGAAGATTGCCGGGTTCGCCATGCACGATGCCGTGTTGACCGGCGTGGAGACGCGCACCTCGTCGCCGATCCGCGTGCGGCGCAAGGATGATTACCAGAGCATGAATGTCGAGGGGCTGTATCCGGCGGGGGAAGGTGCGGGTTATGCGGGCGGGATTTACTCGGCGGCGATCGACGGGATCGAGGTGGCGCAGGCGGTGGCCTTGAGCATCACGGGGGCGAGTGCGTCTTGATTTGGCGGGAGCGGCGAACCAAGGTCCATCGGTTCGCCGCCCCCTTTGTCTCGGCCGGAGGGCAGGAAAATCAGGCTTCCGGCATGTCGTATTTCGGCGATATGCCGAATTTGCGCATGTAATCACGGCTGAACTGCGCGGCACTTTCGTAGCCGACTTCAAATGCCGTCGTGGAAACCGAAAGCGCGCCAGCGCGCAACAAACGGCGCGCCTCCATGAGTTGCAGGCCCTTTCGATGAGCGAATGCGAGCCTGCATGGCAACCACTGAATCATGCGCCGAGTGTTCTCGATGCCCTACTTACTCGTGGCCGGCAATGGCATGCGGTACATAAGCAGCCTCGAGTGCATTGATGTCTTCCGCACTCAGCTTGACGTCGAGCGCCGCCACCGCATCGTCGAGATGCCGCGTCCTGGATGCACCGACAATCGGAGCTGACACGCCATCCTTGGCCAGCACCCAGGCCAGCGCAACCTGAGCCATCGGCACGCCACGGGCCTTTGCGACTGCCTCGACAGAATTGATCACGACATTGTCGGCCTCTTCCGTTGCCGAAAACAGCGTTTTCCCAAAAGCATCCCCCTCACTGCGCTTGGTCTGTTCGCCAATCGGGCGAGCAAGGCGCCCCCGCGCCATGGGGCTCCACGGCATCAACCCAACCCCCTGATCGCGGCACAGCGGGATCATCTCGCGCTCTTCCTCGCGGTACAGCAGATTGACGTAGTTCTGCATGCTGACAAATGGCGTCCAGCCATTGAGGCGTGCCGTCTCCTGCGCCTTCGCGAACTGCCAGGCGAACATCGACGATGCCCCGATGTAGCGAGCCTTGCCGGCCTTCACGACATCATGGAGTGCCTCCATGGTCTCTTCGATCGGGGTAGCGTAGTCCCAACGATGAATCTGATAAAGATCGACGTAGTCAGTACCCAACCGCTTCAGGCTGGCATCGATCTCCGTCATGATCGCCTTGCGTGAAAGGCCTTTGCGATTGGGCGCGGCGCGACCCTCCAGCATTTCCGGGGGGAGGAAAACCTTGGTGGCAATCACGACCTCTTCGCGACGCGTGAATTCCCGCAAAAGCTTGCCGACGATCACCTCGGACGTGCCTGCTGAATAAGCGTTGGCGGTATCGAAAAAGTTGATGCCGAGATCGACCGCGTGCTTGATGATCGGCCGGCTGTCGGCCTCGCCAAGCGTCCATTCGTGAACGCCGGCATTGGGCTCTCCGAAGGTCATGCAACCGAGGCAAAGTCGCGAAACGTCGAGGCCGGTCGAGCCGAGCTTGACATAGTCCATGAAGCTACTCCTTGTTGAGCGCCGAAGCGGCGTGAGATATCAGGTTGGACTGAATGCTTCCATGAGATCGCCCGTCCCCAACGAAAGACCACCCGCGGAAAGCTCGGCGCGCAGCATATCGAGCAGACCCGGGAAACGGGCGTCGATATCCGCGCGGCGCAGATGAGAAGTTCGACGATTGCCGTAGTCCGTCTGATGAATCAGTCCCGACTCGCGCAGCACACGAAAATGATGCGTAAGCGATGCTTTCGAGACGGAAAAACCGAACGGGGCACATCCACATTCGGCGCCGTCGGACAGAACCGACAGCTTGGCAACGATTTCACGCCGGAGTGGATCGGCCAGTGCAGCCAATACGGCCCCGAGCTCGATGTCGTCAATCGGCGGTGCAGGTAAGGTTTCGGGCATGTCTTCCTCAAGGTATGGATCGGATCGTACCTTTGGGAGAGGTATGATGCAAGCCATACCTTATGAGAGTGTGGTTATTCGCCTGTCCGGACTCGCCTCGAGATCCCACCGACAACAAGGTCATGATCAACTGGCGAACAAACGGGCGCCGGCCCCGGTCGCCCGCATACCGGGTGCATATATCTCGCCCTGGTGAGTTGAGCATCGGTGATGTCGCCACGCCTGCGCATCACCTGAGAAGCATCATGATGTCCCCGGCCGAACGGCCAACTCCGCGCCCCTTCCCCATCCCACTGGTAAATTCCCCTGCCAAGGCAACTTCTCCCGGCCAAATGAGCACGCAATCCACCGACGTCACGACCAACCACACGCGATGATGCAGCAGTGCCTGCGCCTTATCTGACAAGGCCTGAAGCCCAAACCTACGCCAAGACCTACACTCGCGCATTTCCGGATCGGCGGCTATCGACTGCGGATTCAACCCGTCGATGCAACATACTTGGAGCTGCGAAGCGGCAAGGAGTGTTGTCATGAAACAGAGACGGCGGATCTACTATACAGATAGCCAGAAGGCGTTAATGTGGGAGCGCTGGCGAA
>NZ_VWWC01000009.1:0-101344 GCF_011753175.1 Burkholderia sp. Cy-637
CCGACGATCACGCCACCGTCGGCAAGCTGATCGACGAGTTCTTCCTGCCCTACCTGAAGATCCGCAACCGCCGCGCGGGTTACGCGGTCAGCATCGTGAAGGCCGGCGCCAAGCTGGTCGGCCACGACGCGGGCCCGGTGCGCGCCCCGCTGACGGACCTGAACGAAGCCGAACTGGCCGAGCTGGATGTGCTGATCAAGAAGCTCGGCGCGCAGTAAGTCTCGATATTCGTGCCGCCGGCATTCAGTCGGCGAACGGCGTCACGCATGGCCGGCACCTTGGTGCCGGCCATGTTGCTTTCGAGCCTGGCCGATGCAGCGAATCTTGCCCGGTCGCAAACGCATGGGCACCGAATTTGTCCTGACGGGATTCCCTGATTTAACATGGCCACGTTAACTAACACGGCCATGGTAAATAACATGGCCGTGTTAGAAAGGGGGCATGATGATTATCGAATCCGAGCAATCCACCGATCACGCCTTCGCCGCGCTGTTTCGCGCGGCGGGCTGGGAGGTCGTGGCGGCACCCGCGCAGGCTTTGCGCTACCAGCCCGACCTGCTGCTCAGGAAGGGCAAGGTGTCGTATGTCGCTGACGTCAAGGCTGCCTCGGAAAGCCGCGCGGATCGCGTCATCGCCTTGCTCGCGCAAGCGATCCTGCAGGCCCAGGCCTATGCGCGTGCGCATGGCCGCGCGCGCCCGCTCGCGCTGATCTGGGTGCGCGAACTGCAGGGTGCCCTGCTGCGCCGGATCGGCGAGTTCTGCGCGAATTACGCGGCCGACGTGGCGGTTGGCGTCGCCTCGCCGGGCGGCACGCGGTATTTTCGCGGCGCGGGCCTGGAGCCGATGTCGACGGACCAGCCCATATCGACGCCGCGGCGGCTGGCCAGCGCGCGAATTCGCGGGGGCGCCAACCTGTTTTCCGACTTGAACCAGTGGCTGCTCAAGGTGCTGTTCGCTCCCCAGGTGCCCGCCGCGATGCTGACGGCGCCGCGAGCCGGCTATCGCACGATCAGCGAGCTGGCGAAAGCGGCCGACGTCTCGGTGATGACGGCATCGCGCTTCGTCGCCGCGATGCACGAGCAGGGTTTCCTCGACGAGGGCGGCGAGCTGCGCGTCGTCAGGCGCCGCGAGCTGGCCGAGCGCTGGAAATCCTATTACCGATCCACCACGCCCGAGGCCCGCATGCGTTTCGTGATGCCGGGCGATCCGCGTGCGCGCATCGCCGGCTGGCTGGGCGAGCACGAGGGCTGCGTAGGCTTGTTCGGGGCCGCCGACGCGCTCGGCGTCGGGCATGTCCACGGCGTTCCGCCCTATCTTTACGTGCGTGATCTCGAGCAGGCGGCAAACTGGCCCGGGCTGGCGCCTGCATCGGCGGATGCCGAGCGCCTCGTGATACTCAAGCAGGCCTCGGCGCCCAATTCGCTGTTGCGAGGCAGCGTGCGCCGGCAGGGCCTGGTCGTCGCCGATGTGATCCAGGTCTGGCTCGACACTGTGTCGTATCCTTCGCGCGGGACGGAGCAGTCGCTTCACATCGAGAATACGGTACTTCGCGACCTCGTCGGAGATACCTCGTGAACGACCTCGAACCCTTTGCCCGGCTGGCCGCGGCGCTTGCACCCTGGCGCGACCAGATCGTCTATGTCGGCGGATGGGCGCATCGGCTTTATCGCCTGCATCCGCTCGCGACGGCCGACCCTCGGTTCAGGCCGATCGCGACGCTCGACGCCGATATCGCCTTCGACGAACACACCCGGTTCCAGGGCAGCATGAAAGACGCGCTGCTCGCGGCGGGATTTCGAGAACAGCTATGCGGCGAGTATCGGCCGCCGGTCGCGAAATACACCCTGGGCGACGAGCGGCACGGCTTCTACGCCGAATTCCTCACCACCCTGTCGGGGAGCGGCCGCACCCGCCAGGGTGCGCCCAGCGTCACCCTCGATGCTTCCGGCATCAGCGCGCAGAAGTTGCGCCGTTTCAGCCTGCTGATGGCCTTGCCGTGGCGGGTATCCATCGCGGCCGGCACGGCCGGGCTCCCGGTTCCGCTCCATGGCTTGCGCATTCCGAATCCCGTGAGCTTCATCGCGCAGAAAATCCTGATCCGCGACGAGCGGCGGCGGCAGCGCAAGCTCGCCCAGGACATCCTCTACATTCACGATGCCATCGTGCTGTTTGCCGATCGTGCAAGCCGGCTCGCGGTGCTTTGGCGAGATGACGTCGCCCATCATGTTTCAGCACGCGAACGAGCCGAGATCGTCGAGGGAATCGAGGCTTTGTTTGGCGAAGTGACCGACGAGCTTCGCGCGGCGGCGCGCATTCCCGTCGATCGTCTGCTGGTGCCGCGCGAGATGCAGGCGATCTGCCGACAATGGCTGGGCGATCTCTATGGGCGCTCGGCTTGAGCTTGCGGCGCGCCGCCCAAGCTCACAAGCTTCCCGCCCGCGCCAGCGTCACCACGCGCGCCCAGCGCCGCGCCTCGCGCTGGCCGGCCATCGGCAATTGCCATTCGGGTTGCCGCGCGTCGCGCACCGTCACGACCAGGCACCATTGCCCGCCGACCTGCCGCGCCTGGCAATCGACGATATCGGTCAGCGTATAACGCCCTTCCACGCCATCCAGCGACATCCACAGCAGCCCCTGCGTCGACGACAGTTGCAGCGAAGCCGTTCCCTGCCGCATCACATGCGTCCAGCCGCCTTCCCTGGTATTCGGCGCGATCTCGCGTCGGCTGCGCAGCCACGCCGAGACGGCGAACGCCAGTAACGCGGCCGCCACCACGGCGGCGGCGATCGCGGCGCCCGTGCCGAACTGCGCGGCGAGCGCATGGAATGCGGCAATCGCGCCCCAGACGAGCGCGGCGAGCACGAACAGGACGATCAGGATCGGCATGAGGGAGCGGGGATCGGGAGGGAGGAAAGACATCGCGCGACCGGCCGGAACGGCACCGGCCGCGCGAGGACGGCATCACCGCGGCCGGTGGATGTCGTGCGTGACGAAGCCGGAGTCGTTGGTCGGCAGCGCGAGCGCGTCCTTGACCGCCAGCGTGTTGCGGATGTCGGCGAGCCCGGCCGACCAGTGGTCTCGCATCGTCGAGAGGCCGAACTGGTAGTCCTTGTAGTCGTGCTCGTAGGACTTCTGCTGGTAGATCAGGTGCTGGACGTTGTAGCGCTTGCCGGTCGACAGCACGCCGGCCTGCTGGCACCAGGGATCGTTGTTGCGGACGTCCTCGGGCACCAGCTCCAGCACGCGGCGCAGCACGTTGCGGAAGCGCTGCTCGCGCTGCAGCGTGTCGGTCACGAAACGCGTCCGGCTCGAATACTGCACGTCCTTGGTTCGCTCCGAGACATCGGCCAGCGTGGCCGGCAGCGGCCCGCGCGCATTCCAGAGATCGACCTGGAACGCGAGCGTGTCGCGGCGCGGCGAGGCGCGCAGCACTTCCATCAGCGGCGTGTTCGACACCACGCCGCCATCCCAGTAGAACTGGCCGTCGATCTCGACGGGCGGGAAGGCGGGCGGCAGCGCGCCCGAGGCCATGAAGTGCTCGGGGCGCAGCGTGATCTTGGTGTTGTCGAAGTAGGTGAAGTTGCCGGTGGCGACGTTCACCGCGCCGACGGACACGCGGATCTCGCCCGAGTTGATGCGATCGAAATCGCAGAACTCGAGCAGCGTCTTGCGCAGCGGCGAGGTGTCGTAATAGCTGACACGCTCGGTTTCCTCGCGCACGCCGGGCAGCGGGGGCGGGAAGCGCGGCACGAAGAAGCCGCGCTGCCCCTGCAGGATCGCGCTGGCCGCCTGCGAGGCGGTGAAGGCCTGGCGCACCGATTCGATGCTGTTGAACAGCGCGAACTCGATCGCGGTCGGCAGCGCCGGGAAGAACGCGGGCTGGCAGATCGTGTTCCAGAATTCGCGCAGCCGCTCGACGCGATGCTCAGGCGCGTTGCCGGCGATCAGCGCGGTGTTCAGCGCGCCGATCGAGATGCCGGCGATCCAGTTCAGCGGAACGCCGGCCTCGTGCAGCCCTTCGAACACGCCCGCCTGATACGAGCCGAGCGCGCCGCCACCTTGCAGCACGAGCGCGATCGTTTCGTACGGCAGCCCGCGCGCGGCCGGCGCGCCGGCCTCGGCTTGCAGGTCGGGGTCGCTCGCCTGTTTCTCGGTACGGGCGTGCGGCTTCATTGCATGAACCAGCCGTGGCTGACGATGAAGGACTGGCCCGTGAGCGCGGCGCTCGGGAAGGCCGACAGGAACAGCACCGTCTTGGCGACGTCTTCCACCGTGGTGAACACGCCGTCGACGGTGTTGCCCAGCATCACGTGCTTGATCACTTCCTCTTCGCTGATGCCGAGTTCCTTGGCCTGCTCGGGGATCTGCTTGTCGACCAGCGGCGTGCGCACGAAGCCCGGGCAAACCACGTGCGAGCGCACGTTGTGCTTCGCGCCTTCCTTGGCCAGCACGCGCGCCAGGCCCAGCAGGCCGTGCTTGGCCGTCACGTAGGCCGACTTCAGCGGCGAGGCCTCGTGCGAGTGCACCGAGCCCATGTAGATCACCACGCCGCCGCGATCGTCCTTGTACATGTGCTTGAGCGCGGCCTTGGTGGTCAGGAAGGCGCCGTCGACGTGGATCGCCTGCATCTTCTTCCAGTCCGAGAACGAGTAGTTCTCGATCGGATTGACGATCTGGATGCCCGCGTTCGAGACCAGGATGTCGACCGAGCCGAACTCGGCGGCGACCTTGTCGATGCCGGCATTGACGGCGTCCTCGTTGGTGACGTCCATCGCCACGCCGATCGCCTTGCCGCCGGCCGCCTTGATCTGCTCGGCCACGGCGTTCGCGCCGTCCTGGTTCAGGTCGGCGATCGCCACGGCGGCGCCCGCCTTGGCCAGTTCCAGCGCGATTTCCTTGCCGATGCCGCTCGCGGCGCCGGTGACGACAGCGGTCTTGCCAGTCAGATTGCTCATGATCGATTTCCCGTGTTGTTGGTGGATGCGTTCAGGTGAGGCGAGGTCTTACTTCGCGAGGTAATCGTAGACGACTTCGCCGAGGCCGAGCGTGAGGTCGGCTATCAGGTGGCGCGCCTCGACGATCTCGAGCACCGGCAGGTCGGCCACCGGCGCCAGCGCGTGCGGCGCCAGGTGCAGCGAGGCCGGGCCAGTCCAGGCGCCCTTCATCTTGATGTCCTGCAGGTAGTAGCGCACCAGCTCGCAGATGCGCGGGCTGCCGTCGACGTGCGGAATGATCTTCAGCAGGTAGTTCGCGCCGGCCAGGCGCTGCTGCTGCTCGACCAGGTCGAGGTCCTTGTGCTTGTAGCCCATGGTGCCGGTGGCCACGCGCACCGGGCCGTAGTCGAGCGTGCCCAGCAGCGTGTCGGTATGCGTTTCGAGCGTGGGCTGCGCGAGCTTCTTCGGGAAGCCCCACAGCTCGCGACCGCCGGCGATCGGCGGGTGGTCGTTGAGATACATGGCGAGCGTGTAGCCGCCCGGCTGGCCTTCGAACTCGACCGGAATCACCTGCCCGCTTTCCGTGTAGTCGCCGAAGCCGGTGGAGTCCGGCATGCGGATGAACTCGTAGTGAACCAGCGGCTGGGTGACCTTCAGCGGCTCCGGCACGATCTCGCGCAAGCGGTCCATGTCGGTGCGGTACGTGATGATCAGGAACTCACGATTGATGAAGCGGTACGGTCCCATCGGAAACGCGGGACTCGTGAGCGGCATCGCGAACGCATTCGACAGGACTTGACTCGGGTTCATGCGGACTCCTTGTTGATCGCTGCTGAGGGAAGAGTGCCGATATCCTAATGCTGTTGCAGATCGATTGTGCGCTGCCGCAAGCGGAAGAGTTTATTGCTTAATTCGTAGCCTGAACTTCAGAAATCGTGAAATCGATGCGCGAAATCGACCTAATGACGGCGGCGAATCCGCATCTTCCCGCGCTCCGATGACGCTCGTGTGAGCATCCTGGGTGAGTGTTTTCGGGATTCAGGGTGAGAGAATACGGGATCGCGCCGCGGCTTGCATCGAAGATCGCATCGATACCGGCATTGAACTTTTGCGCCGCACCACCATCAAAGTGCCGCGCCGCAGCAAGGCGTTTCAATCCGCTTTCATTGGCGGTCCCGACGTCAATCCTTCGTAATGTCGGCGCTGCGCGATCCCCGCCGATCGCGTCTCGTCCCGCTCGTCCCCGATGCTCAATCTCAATCTCAATCTCGCCGCGTTCGCGGCGCTCAATGCCGGCTCCCATCCCCAACCCGCGGTTGCCAATCTGGCGATATTCGCCGCCGTCTGGTTGGTATTCATCGTGCCGGCGCTGCTGCTGGCGGTCTGGTTCGCCGGCACGCGGCCGGTGCGCCGGCAGGCCATCGCGGCAGGTCTCGCCGCCTGCGTCGCGCTGCTGCTCGCGCAACTCATCTCCAGCGTGTGGTATTCGCCGCGGCCGTTCGCGATCGGCCTCGGCACGCAGCTGATCCCGCATGCGGCGGACGGCTCGTTCCCGAGCAATCACATGACCTTCGTCTGGAGCGTGGCGAGCGCGCTGTGGCTGTCGCGCAGCACGCGCGCGCTCGGCATCGCGATGGCGATCGACGCGCTGCTGGTGGCCTGGGGACGTGTCTATGCGGGCGTGCACTGGCCGCTCGACATGCTCGGCGGGGTGTTCACGGGTACCGCCGGCGCGCTGCTGGTGCGCTGCTACGGCGGCATGCTGGTGGCACGCCTCGAACGCATCGGCGAGACGCTGAGGATGGTGGTAGTGGGGAATCTGCGCGGCCGCTAGGCCGCGCGACGCGATCGATTATCAGCCAGGAGACTTGCCGGCCGTGGCATCGGGCGCGACGTCGGGCGAGGCGCCCGTGCCGCCATGCAGTTCGAGCGTATCGGTGGCGCCGCGCTGCGACACTTCGCGGTCGATCGCGCTGTCGCGCAGGATCGCGCACATCGCGACGAACAGCGCGACCGCGATGGCCGCGAGCGTGCAGTAGGCGACGATCCGGAGCGATCGGGCGAGCGTGGCGTGCGTATTGTGGTCGGCGTTCATGGTCGTGCGCTGAAACGATGAGCGCGTGTCCATGGGACGGACCGCGCGTGGTCTCCCGCATCGTCGCGACCGTGTTGCGCCGCATCGCGACGGTCGAGCCGGCCGTCGCGCGCGGGCATTCGCTGCTTGCCCGCCGCCGGACCGGCGAATGGCCCGCCGGACGCCAGGCGCCCCGCGGGCCATTCAGTCAGATATATACCACGCGCGATGGCACTGCCAAGCGCGGACGCAAGCCCGCAAGCGCTTCGCTTATCGAAAATTGACAAGCTTTCCGCGTCGACAGCGAGCGGCGCCGCTTCGATCGGCGCCCTCCGCCGCTCAATCGTCGAGCGATTCGTGCACGCCTTCGGCGCCGCGTTTCCAGTAGGCCGAGGCGCGGATGCGCGACTTATGGACGCCGCGCGTGTCGCACAGATGCCGGCGCACCGCGCGCATCGCCGCCGCCTCGCCGGCCGCCCAGACATAACCGTCGCCATTCGGCAGCGGCAGCTCGCTCAGGGCCTCGACGAACTGCGCGCCCGCTTCGGCACCGGCGGCAGCCGGGTCGTCGCGATATCGCCAGATCGTGTAGACCTCGGCCCGCGACTCGAACTCGATGTGCGCCGAGGCATCGGCGACTTCCACCACCACCGCCGCGCGCGTGCCGGCCGGCAGTTCGCCCAGGCGGCGCGCGATGGCGGGCAGCGCCGTATCGTCGCCGATCAGCAGGTGCCAGTCGAAATCGGTCGGGACCACGAAGGATCCGCGCGGGCCACCGATCGCCAGCGTCTGGCCCACGGCGGCCTGCTCGGCCCACTGCGAGGCCGGGCCTGGGTGGTGCAGCACGAACTCGAGGTCGAGCTCGCGCGCCTCGCGATCGTAACGGCGCGGCGTGAAATCGCGCATGATCGGCCTGGGCGCGCCTTCCGGCAGCTCGAGCCCGTTCGGGCCCAGTACCGGCCTGGGTGCTTCGGTTTCGCCGGGCGCGGGGAAGAACACCTTCACGTGATCGTCGAACGAGGCGCTGACGAAGTCGTCGAGATCCTCGCCCGTGAGCGTCACGCGCAGCAGATGGGGCGTCACGCGCGTGATGCGGCTGACGGTCAGTTCGCGGCGTTTCAGCGTATGGCGCACGCGCGTCACGGCGCGTTCGGTCGGATTCTGCATCAATCGATTCTCCGGGTTGGGTGGACGCGCTTCAGGCGTCGGGCGCGGCGTTCGGCGCGGCTTCGGGCTTGCCCTCGATCTCGGCCATCGTGCGGCGCAGGATCGTGGCGATGCGGCGCTGCTCGTCCGGGCTGACCGAGCTCTTGCGGAACAGCAGGTGTTTCAGCGCCAGGCGTGCCTCGACGTACTCGGGCAGCCAGCCGCCTTCCGGCGTGTCCTCGCCGGCTTCGCCCTGGCCCTGGCCCGCGAAGGCGCGGCGCATGAATTCCATCTTGCGGCCGAGGTGCTCGAGCTTCGCGAACAGCAGTTCGACACGCTCGCGCTGGGCTTCGAGATGCTCGCGGCCGGCTTCGGCGAGCGCGTAGCGCTTGCGGTTGCCGTCGACCTCGACGGTCACGTAGCCGACTTCTTCCAGGTAGGTCAGTGCCGGGTAGACCATGCCGGGGCTCGGCACGTAGAAGCCTTGCGAGCGCGTGTCGAGCGCCTTGATCAGCTCGTAGCCGTGGCTCGGCTGGGCGGCCAGCAGCGAGAGCAGCATCAGTTGCAGGTCGTCGGAATTGAACTGGCGGCCACGCGGCATGCGCGGATCGTCGAAGCCGCCAAAGCCACCGGGGCCGCCCGGGCCGCCGAAGCCTTCCGGAAAGCCGCCGAAACCGTGGCGGCCGCCGCCGCGCCGGCCGCCGGCCATGGCCCACAACCTGGCCAGGCCGTGACGGCGGAAATCGCCATGCTCATGGCCGCGCGCGTGGCGCTCGGCATCCTGGTCGCAGCCCGGGCCTTGCCACCAGCCGCCTTCGAAGCCGTCGCGGAAACGGCCGTGATGATGGGAACGACGCATCGTGTTCTCCTTCGTACATGTCTAAAGATGTATCGAAAGATATATATCGAAAGATATGTCGTCAAGAAGGAAATTGAGGGGAGGATCGGAGGGGGCGAGGGGATTCGAGGCGGGAACGGCGAGGCCGGAAGCCGGCGTGATGGGGCTTGCCGCCAAGGTGGGTTCGTCGGCCAGCCCCGACGAACCCGCCTTCGCTCACAGCGGAAACTGCCGCTGCCCCATCTGGATCGTGATCCACTTCAGCTCGGTCATCTCCTCCATCGAATAACGGCCGCCCTCGCGGCCGACGCCGCTCATCTTGGTGCCGCCGAACGGCACATGCGCCTCGTCCGACACGGTGCAGTCGTTGATATGGACCATGCCCGCCTCCAGCCGCAGCGCGAGGTCGAAGGCCTTCTGCAGATCGTTGGTGATCACGCCCGAGGACAGGCCATACGAGGTGTCGTTGGCGACCTGCAGCGCGTGCTCGGCGCTGTCCACGCGGATCAGCGAGGTGACCGGGCCGAAGCTCTCCTCGTCGTAGATGCGCATCCCCGCCGTCACGTCCGCCAGCACGGTCGGCCGATAGAAATTGCCTTCATGCGTGCCGCCGAGCAGCAGCCTCGCGCCTTTCGACACGGCGTCCTCGATCTGCCCATCGATCACCCCGCATTGCGAGCCGCGGATCAGCGGGCCGATCACCGTGGCCGGATCGCGTGGATCGCCGACCGCATAGCTCGACGCCCGCTCGACGAAGCGCTCCGCGAAGGCATCGTAGATCGGCGCCTCCACCAGGATCCGCGAGTTCGCCATGCATACCTGGCCCTGGTGGAAGAAGATGCCGAAGCAGGCGGCGCGCACCGCGTAGTCGAGATCGGCATCGTGCAGCACGATCAGCGGGTTCTTGCCGCCCAGCTCCAGCGTGAGCTTCTTCATCTGCTTGGCGGCTTCCACCGCCAGGTGGCGCCCGACGCGCGTCGAGCCGGTGAAGGTCAGCATGCGCACGCGCGGATCGGAGAGCAGCACCTCGCCGATCTCGGCGGCCGGGCCGGGGATCACGTTCAGCACGCCGGCGGGCAGGCCGCCGCGCTCGAACAGCTCGGCGATCTTCAGGCCGGTGACGGGCGTTTCCTCCGAGGGCTTCAGCACGAAGGTATTGCCGGCCGCCAGCGCCAGCACGACCTTCTTCATGGCGAGCCAGAACGGCGCGTTGAAGGGCGCGATGCCGGCGATCACGCCGAGCGGCCGGCGGATCGTCATGCCGAGCTGGCCCGGCATGCTGAGCGGCAAGGTTTCGCCGAACACGTGGCGCGCGTCGCCGGCCGCGCTGCGCAGCAGGTCGATACCGCTCATCACCTCGAACATCGCCTTCGGGTAGGTCGAGCCCGATTCCTCGATCAGCACGTCGCGCACCTCGTCGGCCATGGCGGCGAGCGCGTCGGCGCAGGACAGCAGGATCTCGGCGCGGCGGCCGACCAGCAGGTTCGCCCAGTCGTCCCTGGCGCGATGCGCGGCGTCGATCGCGCGGATCGCGTCGGCGCGCGTGGCCTGGTGGACCTGCGCGAAGAGCTCGCCGGTGGCGGGATTGAAATCGGGGCGGACTTCGCGTTCGGAACCGGCGGTCCAGTGACCGTCGATGAAGAGCTTGCCTTCGCGGACTTCGCGCGCGGCCAGGGGCGTGGCGTTCATGGGAGGACTCCTGTCGGGACGAGGGAATGGGGCTGCGATCCCGGCGATCGTCGATCAATCCCGCGCGGCGGGCTAGCCGATTGCCGCAAGCCTTGGCCGAATCCGGAAGCGCGTTGGCGAGGGCATCGGCGAGCGGTTCAGGCGCGGTCTTGCAGCCAGTCGATCAGCCGCCGGGCGATGCCGGCCGCGCCTTCGCCGAGCAGCACGTTGTGGCCATGCGCCGGCTCCAGCCAGTGTTCGCAGCCATACAGCCCGGCAAGCGCCGCGCCGGTGGCGGGCGGCGTGAGGATGTCGAGCGCGCCGGATATCACCAGCGTGGGCGCGCTGAGCTGGTCGACCTCGATCGGCAGGCTCCATTGCGTCGCCTCCCGAACCCGCCGCGGCGATTCCGGCACCAGCATCGCCTGGTAGCGGCGGCACTCGGCATCGGTGAGCCCCTGGAAGAACAGCTCGCGCGTCGCTTCGAGCGGCGGCGGTCCCCAGGGCGTGGCCATGTCCGCGATGGGCAGCGCGACGGGCTCGGCACCGACGTTCGAGGGCACCACCGGCGTCAGTGCCACCAGGGCCTGCACGGGATATCGCGCCGCATAAAGCTGGGCGGCGAGCCCGCCCATCGAGTGGCCGACGAGGATCGGCGCGGCCTCGATCCCGAGCGCCACGCAGCGGATGTCGTCCACCACGTCGGCGATCGACATCGAGACGAAATCCGCCGTCTCGAGCGCCGCCGAGCCGCCGCGGCCGCGCCAGTTCAGCGCGTGCACATCGAAGCCTGCCTGCGCGAGCAGCGGGGCGTAAAGCGCCCAGCACCAGGCGGCCTGGCAGCCGCCATGGACCAGGATGACGGGCCGGGACGCGGCGGCCGCGTCGAGGGCGGCGGGGTAATGATCGACGGCGATGCCCCGCGCATCGTAGCGGCGCGGTTGGGCGAGCGTGAGGTTCATGTGCGTTTTCCTGATTCGTGGCGGGCGGCTGCGCGAACAGCGGATCGTTCGCCTCGCGGTTCAGCGCGGCGCGCTTTCCTTCCAGCGCGCCATCAAGGTGTTCGACGGCAGGGTTTCGTCGAGCAGCTTGCGCGCCGCTTCCACGCCCGTGACGGGCAGCCCGGTGGGGTCGAGCAGGCCGATCTGCGCGAGCACGCTGGCCTGGTCCCAGTAGATGTGCTCGTTGTAGAGCTTCGGGCCGCGGAACGCGACCACCACCAGCATGGGGATCTCGACGCGCTTGCCGGTCGGCGCCACGCCCGGCAGCAGCCAGTCGATCTCGCGATCGTGCGTGAAGCCGAGGATGAATTCGTCGACCATCCGATCCACGCCGATCACGCGCGAGATCGGCGTCATGCGCATGTCGGCCGGATTGTCGTGGATGAAGTGATGCGTGTAGAAGCGCTTCAGCTGCTGGTAGCCGGTGCCGCCGGTCATGGTCGGGACGTGGTTCACGTAAGGCTCGGGCACCATCGTGCGCATCGTCGCTTCCGGGTCGCGCGCGGCGAATTCCAGCTCGAAGTGACGGTCCGCTAGCGCGCCGAGATCGTAGTCGGGGCCCATCGTCTTGCGGAAGGTCTCGAGGCTGCGCGTGTGGGCCGGCATCGCGGCGGTCTTCACGAAGGTCGGGCCGCCGCGGCTGAAGGCGTGGCCCGCGCCGGGATAGACGTGCAGCCGCACGTTCGGCATGCCGCCGAGCGTTGCGCGGATCGCCGCCAGCGCCTCGGGCGGATTGAGCGGGTCGGTCTCGCCGAAATGCAGGGTGATCGGGCAGGTGATGCGCGATGCCAGCGCCAGCGACTGCTCGATGCCGACGCCGTAATAGGCGACCGCGCAATCGACGCCGCATTCGGCCGCCGCCAGGTAGGCCAGCTTGCCGCCCAGGCAGAAGCCGAGCGCGCCGACCTGGCCGGTCGATTCCGGCATGGTCCGCGCGAGCTCGACGGTCGCGCGGATGTCGCGCACGGCGCGCTCGACATCGAAGCGCGCGTAGTAGTCGAAGGCCTGGGCGTGGCCGGCGTCGTCATAGCCGAGTTCGATGTTCGGCGCGAACTGGTGGAACAGGTCCGGCGCGACCACCACGTAACCTTCGGCCGCGTACAGCTCGGCCACCTCGCGCATCTCGGCGTTCACGCCGAAGATTTCCTGCAGCAGCACGACGACGGGGCCGCGGCCCGCTTCCGGCAGGGCGACGGTGGCGTCGAACGACGCGCCGTCGGCGGTGATCCTGATCTGCTTCGACATGCTGATGAACTCCTTGGGGAAGATGGGGATGAAAGGCGCGCGTGCCTGGCGCGTCATGTTTGTGGTTCGAACCAGTCGCGCGGCGAGCGGCCCTGGTCGGGGCCGAGCATCGAGAAGCCGCCGTCGACCGGGATATCGACGCCGGTGATCCAGGATGCCTCGCGCGAGCACAGGAAGGCGACCGCGCGCGCGACCTCCTCGCCGCGCCCGACGCGGCCGAGCGGATGCAGGGCGGCGCCGACGCGATCGGCCGACTCCAGCGAGCCGGCCGCCAGGCGTTCGAGCGAGGGCGACCAGGTCCAGGCCGGCGATACGCTGACGACGCGGATGCCGCTCGGCGCGAGATCGACCGCCAGGTTGCGCGTGAGTTGCAGCAGCGCCGCCTTCGAGGCCGGATAGAGCGCGCGGCCGGCCGCGCCGAACTTGCCGCCGGTGCTGCCGAGGTTGACGATCGCGCCGTCGCGGCGCAGCAGCGGGGCGGCCTTCTGCGCCAGGATCGCGGCCGACACGAGGTTGACGTCGAGCAGGCGGGCCCATTGCGCGCGCGTCGAGGCGAGCCCGGCGTCGTCATAGCTGCAGGCGTTGTTGACGACGATGTCGAGGCCGCCGAAGGTGTCGAGGGCCAGCGCCAGCGCGCGGTCGAGCTGGGCGTCGTCGGTCACGTCGGTTTCGAGAAAGCGCGCGGCCGGGCCGATCGAGGCGGCGACCGCTTCGCCGGCCGCCGCGCCGAGCCCCGCGAGCAGCACCGAGGCGCCGTCGGCGGCGAGGCCGCGCGCGATGTCGGCGCCGATGCCCTGGCCGGCGCCGGTGACGATCGCGACCTTGCCGGCGAGGCGGGCGGGAGCGGCGGCGGGCAGGGTCATGCGCCGGGCTCCGGCGAGGCGTCGCCGAACAGCTCGGCGACGGTCGAGATGGCCGCCAGCAAGCGCATCGATTCGAGCGAGGCCGCGTGCTGTTGCCGATCCGCGCAGGAGCAGGCATCGGCGGCCACCGTCGCCGTATAGCCGAGGTCGACCGCGTGCCGCACCGTCATCTCGACGGTCGAATGCGTGGCGACGCCGGCGACGATCAGGTGCCGCACGTCGTGCGCGGCGAGGACCTGTTCGAGCGGCGTGCCGATGAAGCCGCTGGTGCGACGATGATGGAGCACGTAATCGAGCGGACGATCGGGATCGGGGCCCAGCGCGGGATGGAATTCCGCGCCCCAGCTACCCTCGCGCAGCGCGCCGGATTCGGCGGTGCGAACGAAGATCGGCGCATTGCGCAGCAGATCCGCGTAATCCTCGCGGAACGCGATGCGGATATGGATCAGCGGCAAGCCTCGCGAGCGCGCGCCGGCCAGCAAGGCACGCGCCGCCTCGATCACGGCGGCGCGCTCCGGCTGGGCGCGCTCGAAGCCGACGCGGATCCGGCCTTCGGGATCGAGCACGTCGTTCTGGTAGTGCAGCGCGATCACGGCGCTGCGTGCGAAGCGAGCGATGCCGGCCATCAGACGAACACCTCGAGATTCGCGAACGCGTCGGTCGAATTCACCAGGTCGACGCGCTTCAGGTAGATCTTCCAGTCCTCGCGCGTGTCGAGCTTGTGCGTGACGAGCCCGGCGAGCGTGCGTTGACCGAGCCGCCATTCATGGACCACCAGCGTCGAATGCACGACCAGCCGGCCTTGCGCGTCGCGCCCGTCGAGCATCACGTTGCCGACCAGCCGCGCGGTGCGCGTGGGCGGCTGTTGCGACCAGTTTCGCGCGTTGCTGACGCGGCGCGCGCGCACCTCGCGCAGCGTCGCATCTTCCCAGAACAGCGAGATATGGTCGTGCGGGCTGGCCTGCCCCGGCTCGTGCGGCAGCCAGTACATGCCGTCGGGCGTCCAGAGCTCGAGCCAGGCGTCGAAGGCGCGCGTGTCGAGCAGGCGCGCCTCACGATACAGGAATTGCTCCACCTGCGCGCGCAGTGCCATGTCCTCGGCGGCGAGCGCGGAAACCGCTTCGGTGGCCAGGTCGAAAGTCGGATCGCGCAGCATCAGGCTTGTCCTCCGTTCGGCTGCTTCGTCGTGGGGCCGGCGGCCGAGCCGCTGTCGTCGAGCATGAAGCGGTGCCAAGCGGCGAACTGGTTGCGCATCGGCAGTTCGCTGGTGCCGTTGATCGAGACGTAGCCGTCCTCGACGGCGCGATCGGTGCCCGCATAACGATGCATGCTGACCCATTCGCCGCCGCGCGTGTTGTTGCCCTGCTGGCAGCGCGCATAGACCTCCACGTCGTCGGGCATCACGTTCGACGAGGGCGAGTTGATCACGTTGGCGTAACTGAGTGCGCGGTCGAACACGGCATCGGGCGCGCCCTTGAGCCGGAACAGCTGGATCTCGACCAGCGTCTGGTCCACCGCGATCGGGCGGATCACGCGGAACTGCTGGAAAACGGTGTGCGGCGAACCGCTGCCGTAGATCACCGTGTTGTGGCGGTTCATGCCGAGGATCTGCCGGGCGCGCGCTTCGCCATGCACCTCGGCCAGCGTCGTGAAATGCGCGTGCGAGACGGGATCGCGCTCGGCCGCCGCCGGGTCGAAGATGCCTTCCATGTAGCCGTGCCCGTATTCGTAGGCGCGCAGCTCCAGCTTTTCCCAGAATTCGTAGGGTTCGCCATTGCCGTCCATGATCAGCAACTCGAACGGCATCGCACCGAGTTCGTCGGCCTGGGCGCGGGCGGAAACCACCGAGGATTCGTGCGTGACCGGCGCATGCATGGTGTCGTGGAGGTTCTCGTAGAACACCTTCCAGTTCGAGCGCTGCAGCACGCGAAACACGCCGCCCGTGACCTCGACCTCGCCCACCGGCGAGCGATCGCACAGATTGTCGATCGACGAGGCGACGCCGTTCAGGAAGGTCTTCAGGTCGGGGCCGTCGGCGGCCTGGCTGGCGAACACGAAGCCGCGATAGCTGTCGACGCGGGCGACGCGGCGCATCGAGAAATCCGGGTGCTTCGGGTCGAAGCAGGTGTTCTGCAGGCCGTTGCGCAGCGGCGCCGACAGATGCGTGCCGTCGAGCTTGAAGGTCCAGGCGTGATAGGGGCAGCGGAAGAACTTGCCGGTCGAGCCGTCGCCGTCGGCCACCAGCTTGGCGCCCTTGTGCGGGCAGCGGTTGTAGACCACATGCACCTGGCCGTCCTGGGCGCGGACCATCACCACGTCCTGGTCGCCGATCCGCGTGGTGTGATAGTCGCCGGGTGCCTTCACCTGGCTTTCGTGGCCGACGTAGATCCAGGCGCGGCCATAGATGCGCTCCATCTCGAGCGCGAAGATCGCCGGATCGGTATAGACGCGCTTGTGGACGCTGTCCGGGCGCACGAGACCGGCGAGGCTCGCATTGGTCAGGCTCATGCTGCTTCCTTTCTGGTGGGGAGGGTTACAGGTCGAGGACCAGGCGGGCGCTTTTCGCGCGCGACACGCAAGGGCAGAAGCGGCCCTCGGCGTGCTCGTCGCCGGTCAGGCAGATGTCGCGATGCTCGGGTTCGCCGTCGAGCAACTGAGCGGTGCAGACGCCGCAGTCGCCGCGCCGGCAGTCGTAGAGCGGGTCGAGCCCGGCGGCGATCATCGCGTCGAGCACGCTGGTGCCGGCCGGGACGGCCAGCACGCGGCCCGAGGCGGCCAGGTGCACCTCGAACGCCGCATCGGCATCGGCGGGCGCGGCCGGTGCCGCGAACAGCTCGCTGTGCAGCGCGTCGTCGGGCCAGCCGAGGCGGCGTGCGGTGTCGAGCGCGGCCGCGACCAGGCCGGCCGGGCCGCAGACGTAGAGATGCGCGCCGGCTTCGAACGTGCCGATCGTGTCGGCCAGCGGCAGCCCGCGGCGCGGGTCGCCGCCGTCGAACCAGCAGCGGGCGTGGGCCAGCGCGGCAACCTCGTCGCGATAGGCCATCGCCGCGGCGTCGCGCGCCGCGTAATGCAGCGCATGGGGCGCCCCGGCGGCGGCGAGCGTGCGTGCCATCGCGAGGATCGGCGTGATGCCGATGCCGCCCGCGATCAGCAGATGGCGGCGCGCATCGGCGGCCAGGCGGAAATCGTTACGCGGCGGGTCGGCGTCGAGAAGCTGGCCTGCCTCGAGCGCGTGCATCCAGCGCGAGCCGCCGCTGCCGGCGGATTCGAGCAGCACCGCGATTTCGTAATGCGCGCCCTCGCCGCCCGGGTTGACGAGCGAATAGGCGCGCCGCTGGCTGCGCTCGCCGAGCGGGACATGCACGCCGAGATGCGCGCCCGCCTCGAACGGCGGCAAGGGCCTGCCGTCGGCGGCAACCAGGTGCAGGCGGCGGATCGTGGGCGTCAGGGAATCGATGCGCGCGACGCGCATCCTGAGCGGGGTCATACAGCGGCTCCGTGGAGATCGGACGCTTCGACTGTATGGCGCGGAAATGGGCGGGGATATCCACCGAACGCAGCGCCTGTCCGGCACGCGCAGGTTTCGGCGGACTCAGCTGCTGCGCTGCCGCACGCGACGCAGCGTGTCCGAGGGCGGTTCGCCGAACTTTTCGCGGTAGGCGCTGGCGAAGCGGCCGAGATTCGCGAAGCCGCAGCCGAGCGCGATGTCGGCCACGCGCTCGGTATCGCGGGCGCGCAGCAGCATCTCGCGGGCGCGTTCGAGCCGTGCCTCCCGCACCAGCTGCATCGGGCTCGCGTGCGAGTAGCGCCGGAAGCCGTCGAGCAGGGTACGCACCGGCACCTCGGCCGCGTCGGCGATGTCGGCCAGCGTGATCGGCTCGCAGGCATGTTCCGCGATGAAGCTTTCCGCGCGCTTGACGGTGCGCGGCACCAGCGCCGCCGTTGCCGGCCGCGCCTGCGAATGATGCGGCTGGCTGGCCAGCAGCAGGGTGACGAGCAGCCGCTCGAATTCGAGCGCGACGCGCCGGTCGCGCTGCGCGAGCGCGATCGTCTCGGGAGAGGAGGTCAGCACCCGCAGCTGGGCCAGCCAGGGCGCGAGCTCGGGGCGGGAGAGGTCGAGTGCCGGCTCGATGTGCAGATGATCGTAGCCGGTATGCGCCAGCATCGCGCGCTTGTCGATCCGCACGAAGAACTGCTCGCAGTCGGCCGAGAAGGTGCCGCTGAAGCGAGTCGAGGGCCCGACCACCATGCCCTGCGTCTGCCCGATGATCATCCGCCGCCCGCCGACGGTGACGTCGGCGTAACCATTGAGGCTCAGGATCGCGAGGTAATAGTCCTCGATCTCGCCGGCATCGACGCCCATCGTTCCCGCATAGCCGATCGTGCCGAACGCCAGGCTGTCGATCCGCACGTGGTTCATGTAGGCGGATTGGCCGCCGCGCGCCGCGCCGGGCGTGAGCCGGTGCGGCTGCAGCACGGCGGCGATGCGCTGGCGCGTGTCGTCGACGTCGTTCGACTCGAAATACCGGTATTGCCTCAGCGACGTCGATTCGATCAGCAAGGAAGTGGGCGGCATGGCGGGTCTTCGATGCGTTATGGGGACAGCAGGGGACGGCGCACGGTCGAACGCCGGCATTCGCGTCCCGAAGCCGTGCCCACTGTACACGTTCGCGAGCGGTGTCAAAAAGGCCCGGAATGGGGGCCGCGATGCGCTTGCGAGAACTGGACAGGCTTCGGCCGGTGCTTGCGCGGAGTGGATAGATCGCGATTTTCGGCCCTCGAATACTCCGCCTGCCGGTTGGGCCGGTCGTTCGGCGAACTGGCCCGAATCGGGTTTCATTTTGCTTTCGATGACGGGGCGCCGGCATGCCGGATGGCGCATTGGGTCGGTGCCGTGCCACGTGCCGATGGATGTGAACCAGGCCCGTATCGAATCGTTTTCGATTTCGTTTTCGATTTATTTCGCACTGCGAATGTGAAGGCGTTGGCCGTCGTGACGATGCGACGTGCTTGCGGTTTGCCCGACCTCGACACGCGACGCTCATCGAGGCGCCGCGCCCCACTGCCTGGAGACCCGGATGAAAGCCTTGTTTGCCGGCGCGCTATGCGCCGCTGTCGTGACGACCGCCCATGCACAGAGCGCGGTCACGCTCTACGGCATGCTCGATGTGGGCATTACCGCGCTGTCGAACGACGGCGGACATCGCACGGCGGTGATGGACAGCGGCGTGCTGGTGCCGAACCTGTTCGGCCTGAAGGGCAGCGAGGATCTCGGCGGCGGCACGCGTGCCGTGTTCCAGCTCGAAGGCCAGTTCGAGGTCGGCACCGGCGTGCTCGATGGGGACCTGTTCGGCCGCCAGGCCTGGGTCGGCCTCGACGATGCGCGCTGGGGCACGCTCACGCTCGGCAACCAGTACGAATTCATGTTCATGTCGCTGTCGATGCGGCGGCTCGGGCCGGAACTGCCGTATGTGTCGCTGACGAATCTCCGGCAGGGGCCGTTCGATGCGCTGGGCAAGCCCGGGCCGTTCAGCGGCGACTTCGACTTCGATCGCACGGCCGGCGCCTCGCGGATCTCGAATTCGGTGAAATACCAGTCGCCGTCGATCGGCGGGCTGACGTTCGGCGCGATGTACGGCTTCAGCAACCTGGCCGGCGGTTTCTCGAACCAGAATGCCTACAGCTTCGGGATCGACTACGAGCAGCCGTCGTATTCGATCGACGCGGCCTACACGATGACCAAATACGCGCAGATCGACGGCGGCGCGGACGGGATCCGCAATTTCGGCGTGGGCGGCCGCGTCGCGATCATGCGGGGCTGGGCCGACCTGCTCTATACCAATACGCGCAACACCTTCAGCGGCGCGACGATCAACGTGTTCGAGATCGGCGGGACAGTGCCGCTCTCCTATGCCGTCCACCTCTATGCCGCCTACCAGTACATGGCGGGCAACGCGGTGCTGCAGGACAACCGCGCGCACCAGCTGAACCTCACGCTCGACTATGCCTTGTCGAAGCGCAGCGATGTGTATGTGAGCGCGGCGTACCAGCATGCCGGCGGCGACAGCAATACCGCGCGTGCCTGGATCCTGTTCACGGCGGGGCCGTCTTCGAGCGGCAACCAGGTGATCGCGCGAGTCGGCATGCGGCACTTCTTCTGATCTTCCGATAGGCAAGCGGGAACCGGGATCGCATGACGACAATGCCGCGTCACCGCCCGAAAGTCCGGGCGATGACGCGGCATCCTGCTCAAGCCGCGCCCAAACCTCCATCGAAGCGGCTCCGGCCCAGCTTCCTCACCACGATCGGCTTGCTGATCGACCCATACTTCAGCGTCGTGCCGGTACCGCCCACGCTGGTGATCGCGGCCGACGTCAGCTTGCCGTCCTTCCAGGCCAGGTCGACCGAGAAGCCGCCCTTCACGCGAACGCCCTTCACGCTGCCGGTATTCCACTGCGGGGGCAGCGCCGGCAGCAGCACGATCGAATTCATGCTGCTCTGCACCAGCATCTCGAGGATCGCAGCCGGGCCGCCGAAGTTCGCATCGATCTGGAAGATGTTGCCGCCATAGGCGTCGAACATGTTGGTGAAGGTGCCGTTGGTACTGTCGCTGCCGCTCGCGAAGCGCAGCAGCTTCTGCACCATCGAATAGCAGGTGGCGGCATCGCGGAACTTGGCCCAGCAGGCGATGCGCCACGCCAGCCCCCAGCCGAACGAATCGGTGCCGCGCGCGGTGAGCAGCGCCTTGGCGGCGGCCACCAGGGCGGGGTCGCCGTCATAGGCGATGCGCTCGCCCTCGAACCAGCCGATCAGCGGCGACAGGTGACGATGCTGCGGATCGCCCGTATCCACCTTGTCCTCCATCCATTCCTGGAGCTGGCCGGTGGTCGGGCTGATCTTCGGCAGGTAGAGCCGCGAACGCAGGCCGGCGATGGTCGCCGCGAAATCGGTATCGAGATTGAGCGTGCCGCTGGCCGTGCCGTAGTTGGTGAACAGGTCCCAGACGAGTTCCTGCGCGTAGGTGATGCCGAGCTCCTGGTGATCGCCGTGCTCGGGCGACCAGTCGCGATCGTCGACCAGCAGGCCGCTGGCCGGATCCACGATCAGGCGCGTCTGCCAGAACTCGCAAGCCGATTTCAGCACCGGGTAGATGGCACGCAGGTAGTCGCGATCGAGCGTGTACTGGTAGTGGTTCCACAGCGTTCGGCAATACCAGGCGCTGGCGGGCGGGCTCCAGTCCCAGCCGATGCCGCCGTAGATGCCGGTGGAGATCGCGATCGTCCAGCCCGCCACCTTGCCGCTCGAATTGCTGTAGTTGCCATTGGCGGCGTCGTTGAAATGGGCCTGCGTCGAGCGCTCCCAGGAGGGCAACTGGCCCAGCACGTAATCGGCGAACGGCTTCTGGCATTCCGGCAGCCCGGCTCGATCGGCCAGCCAGTAGTTCATCTGCACGTTGATGTCGGTGTGATAGTCGGCCATCCACGGCGGGTTGTTGTTCACGCTCCACAGGCCCTGCAGGTTCGCCGGCAAGGGCCCGCGCGACGAGGCGATGGTCAGGTAGCGGCCGAACTGGACATAGAGCGCCTCCAGCTCGGGATCGGCTATGTCCGGCGAGGCCGTGCGCGCCTTGAGCCGATCGGGGATCGTCATGGCGCGCTGCGCGTCGCTCGACTTGCCGAGGTCGAGCGAGAAGCGGCCGAACAGCGCCGTGTAGTCCCTCAGATGGCGCTCCAGCAAGTTCCGATAGGGCAGGTGGGCCGCGCCGGAAACGTCCGCCCGGGCCAGCGCCGCGGGATCCGTCGCGCCGAGATAGCCCTCGGCCTCGATGCCCGAGTAGTTGGTCCGTGCCGCGATGATCAGGGTGAGGGCGGGGCAGCGCGACATCGTCAGCACGCCCTTGCTCGCGTCGTACTTGACCGTGCCCGAATCCGGCATCGCCAGGACATGCGTCGCGTAGCGTTCGCCGACGCCGTCGAGCTTGCCCTGCGCGAGCAGGATGCCGTTCGAGCCCGTGACGCTCGCGCCTTGTCCGTCGACGAGCGAGATCGTGCCGTCATGGCTGCCGCCATCCGACGACAGGCGCATCACCAGCACCTTGTCGGGGTGGCTGCAGAACACCTCGCGCCGATAGGTATGGCCGCCCGCCACATACTGGGTGCGGGCCACGGCGTTGCTGATGTCCAGCGAGCGCGAGTAGCCGCTCGCCTGGGCATGGCCTGGCAGGTCGACATAGAGCTTGCCGAGCGTCTGGTAGCTGCCCATGCCGGCGGCCGTGTAGGCGAGATCCACCGCATCCTTCTGCCCCGACCACAGCGTGATTTCGTTCAGGTACAGCGCCTCGCGCGCGGGCGAGCCGCCGGTCAATGCACCGAGCCGGCCGTTGCCGAGCGGCAGGCCTTCGAACAGGATGTTCGATTCGCCGGCTGCCTGGCTGTAGCTCAGGCGCAGCGCGGCGCCGTCAGGCACGCGTGCCGATGCGGTATCGGCCGTGGCCGTGGAAGCCAGGGTGCTGGCGGCGTTGGCTACCGCGCCGGGGCCGCCGTCGCTACCGTCGCCGCCGCATCCCGCGATCGGGATCATGGTGGCTGCCGCCCCCCACTTCAGAATCATGCGTCGTTTTTCATTCTCGATGCCGCTCATTGCCCCCTCCTGAAAGATGCATCCATGTCATCAATACGCAGGACGCCGCATCGGCGCGATTTGGTAGGAATGCGAATTATTGAATGCGATTCAGCACGATTCGTCGATGCGACCACGGTGCCTTCGGTCCGTCACGGCGGTATTCCGCCCTCGTTGGTGACCGGATCAAAGGTCCAGCCAATGGTACGTGGCGACGTCTGCGCTGTCACGGCTCCTGAACTCCGTGTTTTCCCGGTCCTGGCGCGGGATTCGTTTCGTATTTGTGTTCAATGAATCGAGTGATCTTCCGTTTGGTGAATGGATGGCTCGGAACGTCCCACACTGTGGCGAGGCGCTCGTGGCGGCGGTCAAAAGAAAAAGCCCGGCAGTGCCGGGCTCCTGTGTTCAACCGCTCAGGCGGTCATCTGGTCAATACCGCCCGAGATACGTTTCGGTGCAGATATGCGTGAAGTACGAATACGAGGAGCTGGCGCTGAGCGCGCCGCTATCCGTATAAGCCACCGCGAACGAGTTCGGGTTGTAGGTGATGCGCCAGTGATCGGCCGGTGTCGAGAGCGTCTGGAAATCCCCGGTGAAGGTACCGGAGCCCTGGCAGGTGCCGACATTGAGCGGCAGGGACAGGCTGCCGTCCGCGCCCGTGTAGCCCGAGGTGGTGGTCAGCAGGGTCAGCTGGTTGGTGGTGCTGCGGTCGTAGGCCTGGATCGTCACATGCTCGCCGGCCGGCAACCGCACATTGCCGGTGTGGTCCCATGCGATCACGCCCGGCGTGACGGTGCGCGCGACGTTCTCGTGCGACGGCGCGAGGTGAGTGATGTTCTCGCTGTCGAGGAAGCGATAGAAGCCGGCCGTGCCCGCGCCATCCGACATGCGCAACGTATACGGCTGCGAGGCCGGTGCCGAGGTGCCCGTGTTGTAGACGCGCAGCATCAAGGTGGCGCCCGCCGACGAGCTGACGTTGTAGGTCGTGCCGCTCGCCAGGGTCGCCCAGGTGTTCGGCGCGGTCAGCAGTTGCGCGGTTTGCGTGCCGGTGCCCGTGAAGGTGATCAGGTTGGCGCTCTGCGTGCTCGGCACTTGCACCGTGTAGTAGTCGACGTCGCTGACGGTGTCGAGGTTCGCGCTGATCAACTGGTTGCCGGTCAGCTGGCTCGGGCGGTTGATCGAATCGTTCGGCTCGTAGCTGTCGTAGCCGGTGGTGCCCGTCACCTGGAACTGGAAGGTGGCGCCGCCGGTGCCCTGCTGCGAATCGACCAGCAGCAGCAGGCGCACCGGGCCCGGCGGAATGCCCTCGACGACCTTGCTCTGCGCGGTGCCGGTTTCGTTGTCGAGATAGGTCAGGGTGCCGTCGTTGTTGACCTGCACGAGATGCACGTCGTGCTGCTCGTTGGCGGGAAGATTCACCACGTAGGCGACCGTCTTGGTCAGGTCGGCGGCGACGAACTCGAAGCAGTCGGTCTGGCCCGACGGTGCCGTGTTCGCGTTGTAGGCGGCGCCCACCTGGATATCGGCGCAGCCGGCCACCGGCGGCGCGACCGTGGCTGCGGTGGCGGCCTGGGTGGTGACGGCCGCGGCGCGCAGCGTGCGCAGCGACTGCAGGCGGCTGGTTGCCAGGCCCTGCGGCTTGATCGGCGTGGTCTTGCCTGCCACCTTGCCCAGCCGGCCCGCTACCGGCGCGCCGTCGTTGTGGGTGATACCGGGAACATAGGATTCCGCGTTGAGGCTTTCCGCAGCATAGGACTGCATCGGCAGAATTACCGCGCCGACCAGCAGGCTCATCAATTGATGTCTCTTTTTCATGAGGGTTTGGCCTTGATTGAAATGTGAACGGCAGCATGCGAATCGCACTCCACGGCACAGGAGGCGCGACGCGCAGCCCTGAATCCCGCTGCCGCCATGTTGATTACGGAAGAATTCATCTGTTTTTTAGGGTGAATGCCGTTCATTGACGAGGCGATGTCGCTCCGGGATCGATCAGGGGCGGCGAGAATCCTTACCCGGCAAGGGAAATGGAAGATCGGAGTTGAATCGAGATTGAACGGATATTGCGGAATGTCATGAGAATCGTATGCGCGCGTTTTTGAAACAATGAAGCATTGAGTTGCAATTTTCATTGCAATAGATGCGGCGACACGAAGGGCCAATAAATCACTGCACTGGCGGCGAACGCGATAAACGGGCCGAACGGAATGGGCTCGGCTGCCTTCTTGCATCCGCTGGCGATCAGCGCGATGGCGACGATTGCGCCGGCGACCGAGGATATGGCGATGATCCAGGGCACGGCTTCCCAGCCGAGCCATGCGCCGAGCGCCGCGAGCAGCTTGAAATCGCCGTATCCCATGCCTTCTAGGCCGCGCAGCATGCGGAACAGTTGGCCGAGCGTCCAGGGCAGCAGGTAGCCGACCATCGCGCCGACCACCGCATCGGGCAGCGGTGCGAATACCTCGGCGAGGTTGAGCGCAAGACCCGCCCAGAGCAGCGGCAGCGTGATCGCGTCGGGCAGCAGGTGGTGCTCGAGGTCGATCGTGGCCGCCGTGGCGAGGCAGGCGCCCAGCAGGCTCGCCGCGCACCCGGCCAGGGTCGGGCCGAATGCCGCGCATGCGCACAGGGCCGCGATCATGCAGGTGGCAACGAGACGCGGCAGCAGGAATGCGATGTGTCCCGCGTCAGCCAGGCAGGCGATCGCCCGGCCGCGATACGCGCAGCTCCGGCGTGCCCTGCGTGGGTCGAACCGCGCGTGCTCGGCGGCGGCGTCGCGCTCGATCGCCGCCGGCAGATGAAGGGCCACGAGCGTCGACAGGATGCCCGATACGCTGCCCAGCAGGAGGAACCACAGCCATGTCATGAATGCACGTCGTTCGAAGGATGGCAGGCTCGACGATCAAGATCTGGAAAATAGCCTCAATTTCTTATTTTCCGATCTGACGAATCGCCTATTGATTAAGAATTAATCTTGAGATGAGTTTGCGATATCGGGATGCCAACTTTTTCGATATTTTATCGAGAGAAATATCCTATTGAACATGGAAAATTCTAATCTGACGAGTCAAGTCGCGGCACGGAAAACCGGCTGATAAATTTCCCTCGGTCGGCAGCAAGGGGCTGTATGCGCCCCTATCAAGGCTGACTCACAACCTGGTTGAAAACCATCAAGTCAATGTTGTCGGCATATCGCATGTCGGTGCGGGATGTCGTGTGCGTTGGCTTTTTCGTTTCCGGCTGCGGTTTGTCTTTTACAACTCGGGAGTCGAAATAAAATGAAAAATCGCAAGAATCTTCGAAAGCAGTTAGGTCAGGGCATGACCGAATACATCATCATCGTCGCGCTGATCGCGGTATCGTCGATTGGGGTCTATGCCTTCTTCGGCAAGACCGTTCGCACCCAGACCGCGGGTCTGGCCGAGGAAATGTCGGGCAAGAGCGCGCAGGCGAATATCACTGCGGCACAGGCGGAAGCCGGCAATGCGACGACCGATGCAGCGAGAAAGAAGGGCTTGGGTAGCTACTCGAACGAGAGCGTCGGCGGCAAGTAATCCAGGCGGCGCATCGTAGATCATGACGGCCCCAGCCAACACAAGGCACGCCGATGAGCGTGGGCAGGCCCTGCTGCCCGCGCTGCTGTTCCTGGCGGTCGGCTGCGCCGCGCTCCTGCTCGCGTTCGGCTCGCTGCAGTTGACCAGCGCGAAAATCCAGTTGCAGAACACCGCGGATGCGAGCGCCTATGCGGCCGCCTTGCTGCAGGCCCGCGACTACAACTTTTCCGCCTACACCAACCGCGCGATGATCGCCAACCAGGCCGCCGTCGCGCAGATGGTGGGCCTGAAATCCTTCGTCGACATGCTCGACGAGCACGTCGCGGAAAACTCGCCCGCGGATCAGGTCGCGAGCCAGATCAGCCGGAACGGCGTGGACGAGTGGATCAGGAAGAAGCGCGAGGCGAGGGCATTGATTCATCCGGTGCGCGAGCGGCTCGACGTCGATTTGCCGCGCATGACGCGCAGTCTCGACACCATCATCTCCGCGCTCAGCAACGCGCAACGCAGCTATCACGAAGCCACGCTGATGGGCGTGCCGAGCCTGGCCGGCCAGGTCGCGCGCGCGAACCAGCCCGATACGCGGCTTGCCGACGGCGCATTCGACGACCCCCAATCGCAGCAGGAATTGTCGGCCTGGCGTGACCATTCCGTGGAATTCAAGCCGCTTGAGCGGCCGACGGACCGCTTTGCCGAAGCCGTGACCGCGGCCTCCACGCTCGGCGGTTTCACGACGAGGCGCTGGATCAAGGAAGAGGAAACGGTGATCGGGGACGGGTGCTGGGGGGCGGTCAGCCGGAAAGCGGACCTGATCGGCGGCACGCAGTTGCGGCCACGCCGCGAGGGCTGGCAGGCCATCGACGGCACATCGACCCGGGTGCAGACGAGGCATGACTGCGCCACGACCAAGGTGATCCAGGTGTGGGTCGAGGATGGGGACGACGACGGCGGCGAGGCTGGAGCAGCGGGCGACGGGGGCGCGAAGGGACATTGGGAGCTCCGGGAAGTGCGGGAGATCGAGCCCAGCGTCGACGATACGAGCGAGGAAGGCCGCGGCGGCGCGGGCAACGGCCGGAAAAGCCGCTACCAGAGCTGGTACGGCTACGGCGGCTACGTGAATTATGGCTATCCGAGCCCCTCGCCGGGGACGGTCATGCCGTCGATGCGGGCGCAGTATCGGGCCGGGTCGGGCGTCTCGATGAACGTCGACGGCGGGCTGCAACCGTATCGCGACCTGGCCGGGCAGGGTCCCGACCAGATCGCGCCACGCATCACCATCCGCCTGGTGCGGGATCAGGGCTCGACGATCAGCGATCAACGCCTGCTCGGCGAAGGCCGGGTCGGGGTATCGATGTCCGGGCCGCCCTTGACGGCGCTCGCGTCGGGACAGGCCTATTTCGCGCGGCCCGACGAGAAGGGGCTGCGCTACGTATACGGCCTGCTGCGCTACTCCGGAGGATGGTCGCGCGCCGATGGACGCACCGAGTATCCCAGCTTGTTCAATCCTTATTGGGAGGCGCGATTGGCACCGGTGCCGGATGCCATGCGCGCTTCCGCGAGCGATGCGTCGAGCCGCGGGGAAGCTAGATGAAAACATGTGGAATGCGAAGCATCGTGCGCCGGCAGGGCGGCCAGGCGATGGTCGAGATGGTGGCCGGGCTCGCGTTGGTGTTCGTCATCGGTTTCCTGGCGATGGCGATGTTCGGCCGGCTCAACGACGTCCGCAACAAGGTGCTGATCGGTTCGCGCTACGTCGCCTGGGAGCGCACGGTGTGGATCAACCCCGAGGACACCGGCACCGGCACCGATGGCTGGTGGTACGAAAAATTCGGCGCGGGCGCGCAAACCGTGACGAAAACAGACGAGGTGCTCGGGCGTGAATTCCTGGCCCGTGTCGTGGCGCCGCGTCGAACCTCGATTTCCGGCACGGATGCCGACATGCCGCTTTCGGCCGCCTTGCCGCCTTCATGGCGTGATCCTGGCGGCACGGCCTTTGTCCAGGATCGCCGCGACGTGATGGTGTCGACCCGCGCGACCGAGCGGATGCTCGGCAGTCTCGCCAAGATCGCCAATCGGCCGATCGGCGTCTATCGCTCGCCGCACGTCGAGCAGGAAGTCTCGCTCCTGATGGCGTCGCGCACGATGCAGGACGGCAGCGTGGCGGTGGATGTCGACCTGGGCGGCGCGTTCGCGCAGCGCTTGTGGCCCTCGCTGTCGCGCCTGCGGTTCCAGAGTACCGCGACGCTCGCGACCAACACCTGGACACCGGATGGCCGGCTGGGCGTGGTAGCGGCGATCGGCCAGAAACTGGCGACGCCCACCGCCATTCCGGAGGCGATGTTGACGGCGCGCGACCGGCAGACGCTGGCGCGGTCCATCGACGGTGTCGGCGATGTGCTCGGCCCGGGCTACTTCAAGCCGGGCTACGTCGACACGGAATCCGTACCGCTGGGTGCACTCAAGTGAGCGCGTCCTGGCGGCGGTATCCGGCGGCGTTTGTGTTGACGGCCTGCTGGGCCTGGAGCGCGACGGCAGGCACCTGCGAACGGGAACCGGTAGCCGCGGCAAGCACGGTGTGGATCGGTGACGACATGCAGTTGGACGGGAGGGCCATGGTGGTCCGGGCCCTGCGTTTCGACCGGTCGGCGCGGCAAGTCGAGCGCGAGTTCCAGGCCTACTGGGACCGCGAGGGGCTGCCGTCGATGGGCACGCAGGGAACGCGCGGCCGCGTCCTGAGCGGGCTCGACGAGACATGCCAGTACGTGCTCGAACTGCAGGCCGGCGCATCGGGCGATACCGCCCACGGCCTGATGAGCGCGATGCAACTGATGCCCGCCGCCGCGCGTCGCTCGATTCCGGAGTCGGCCGCGGTCCTCCCCGCCGGCCGGATCCTCTCCGATATCGAAAGCCGCGACCCCGGCCGTGCCGGGCGCACCTGGGTGATTGCGCTGGGCGGCCGCGCGGAGGATGGCGCCAGCCGCTATCGCGGCGAATTGCGGCGTGAAGGCTGGAAAACGATGGTGAGCATGGCGCCGCCGCCCGCGCGAGGCGCGCGCTCCTCGGATGCCGCGCTGGCGATGCAACGAGGCGCCTACCGGCTGGATGCCGTGTTCACCGAACAGATGGGGCAGACGACTGCCGTGATCAATGTAATGGAGAGCCGTTGACATGCAAGGTTTGAAGCGCCGGACACGGCATCAGGGAGGACAGGCCTACGTCGAGTACGTGGTGGCCTTGGGCCTGCTCGTCGGGGCGCTGGTGGCGGGCGGCGACACCTCGGTGATCAACACGCTGCTGGTGTCCTTGAAATCGTTCTTCGACGCATATGGCTATGCGCTGTCGCTGTCTTGACCGGATCGGGACGGCATCGTGATCTTCAATCGAATCAACTATCGTTCCCTGCTCGCCAATACCTGGCTGCTGATCGGCATGGCCGTGGCGGCGGCCGGCGGCATCACCTGGGCCACGTATCGCTACATGCTCGCGAGCGAGGCCCGCATCAAGGCGGAGGCAGCGGAGCGTCGCGAGGGGCCCGGCGTGTCGGTGGTGGTGCCGCGCGCCGACGTGCCGGCAGGCACGCCGCTCGACAGCGCGGTGTTCGTCGCGCGCGAGATCTCCGCCGATCTCGTCTACGACGACATGCTGCAGGTGGACGATTTCACCCTTCACCGCCATGCCGTGCTGGTCAAGCCGGTACGCCGCGGTCGTCCATTGCGCCTGCAGGATGTCGACGTCACGCGCGCCCGCGATTTCTCCGACACGCTTGCGGCCGGCATGCGCGCGCTGACCCTGCCGATCGACGCGATCAACTCCACCGATTCGATGCTGCGCCCCGGCAACCGCGTCGACCTCTACTGGGTGGGAACCCTCTCCTTCGTCACGCGGGGCGGCGATCCCGCGGGCGATACGAAATCGATCCGGCTATTGATGCCCGGCGTGCTGGTGCTGGCGACCGGTCACGACGTTCGTCCGCGCGATGCGGGCGAGGCGGCGCGCGACATGGCCGATGGAGCGCGGCGCGATGCTTATGGCACGGTGACCTTGCAGGTGCCGGTCGCCGAAGCGGCGCGCATCGCGCTCGCGCAGAAGCTCGGCGGCTTGCGGCTGGTCCTGCGCAACAGCAAGGATCCCGGCGATCCGGTGCAGCGAGGGCTCGACGAAACCGAGCTGTTCGCGGCCAGGGCGGATGCGCCCGCCGACGATCGCGAACGGGTCGAGATCATCACCGGCGGCGGCAAGAGCACGACCGTGCAGGTGGCGATCGATCCGGTCGACGTCAACGTCCGGTCCGCCGCCTCGCCTGCCGGCGAGCCGCCGAGTCCGGTTGCCCCGGCGTCCGCCGCGGGCAGTGCCTATCGGCAGGCGAATGCGATTGCCCGCAGATTGCAGGCGGAAACCGGTGCAGCCGATGCGTCGCGCTGAGCTTCGAAACGGATACGAGTCGTTCATGGAAAACCAACATCGCGCGGCCCGCCGCGGTTGCCGCTTCGCGGCCGGCCTGCTGCTCGGCGCGCTGCTCATTCCTGGCGCGCCGCCGGCCCTGGCCGCGCGGCAGGCCGAACACGAGGAAAACGCGACGCCGGCGCAACACGCGCTGCTCGATCTCTATCGAGGCGAGATCCGCCTGATCGACGTGCCGGGCCGGATCAAGCGCATCGCGATCGGCGACGGCAGCCTGGTGACGGCCAACGTGGTGGACGGCCGGCTGATGCTGCTGGCCGAAAAGGCGGGCGTCACCTCGCTGGTGGCCTGGACCGCCAACGGCATTGCGCTGAATACCACCGTGCGCGTGGCGAAGGGCAATGTCCGGGAAACCGCCGCGCAGTTGCGCGAGGTGCTGGCCATCGTGCCGGACGTGAAGGTGATCGAGTCCGGGCCGAACATCCTGCTGACCGGCACCGTGCATCGCGACATGCTGGGGCGCATCAAGGCCGCGACCGCGGGCGTGCCGAACCTGGTGAACGCGATCGCGGTCGACGAGGGCGATGCCCTGAAGAAGACGATCCACTTCAAGGTGCGGATCATGGAGCTCACGCGCAATGCGCAGGAGAATCTCGGCATCGAGTGGGACAAGAAGATCGCCGGGCCACAGGCGGGCGCGCAGGGTTACATCGGCAGCCAGGCCGTGGCGGGGCCCGGCATGGTGATCGCGGGGATCTCGACCCATATCGCCTCGACGCTGAACCTGATGATCACCAGGGGCGACGCGTATGTCCTCGCGGCGCCCGAGCTGAATACCAAGAGCGGCGGCACGGCGAGTTTCCTGGCCGGCGGGCAGGTACCGATTCCGCGTGCCGGCGCGCTCGGCACCACCGATGTCGAATACAAGGACTACGGGATCAAGCTCGACATCAAGCCGGTGGTGGACGCGAACAACGTGATTTCCGCCCAGATCGACACCGAGATCAGCCAGATCGATCCTTCCGTGTCCTATGGCGGCTACCCCGGTTTCCTGACACGCAGCGCCCGCTCGGACATCTCCCTGCGCGCCGGCGAGACGATGGCGATTTCCGGCCTGGTCAATGCCGATGCGATCGGCAACATGAGCCGCCTGCCGTTTTTAGGGCGCTTGCCGATCATCGGCCGCCTGTTCCGCTCCGACGAATTCCGCTCGAAACGCAGCGATCTCGTGATCTTCGTGACGCCGATGATTTCCGATCCGACGCTCGCGCCGAATACGGACCTGCTCGCGCGCGCGGACCGGATCGATCGCGGCTTCCACGAGCGGCACGGCGATCCGAGTCCGCTCGCGGAACGCGATCGGGCTCGCGGCAAGGACGAGGCGCGGCAGGCGATAGGACCGACCCGCGCGCAGCCGGTCGGCCCGCTGCGCGCGCAGGCCATGCAGGACGACCGTGACGACGCTTCGGGCAGTCCGGTGTCCAGCCGGGTACCGCCTCGCCCGGCGCCGGCGCCGGCGCCGACACGGCCGGCGCGGGGCGAGGCGGCATCCTTCGGTCCTGCCTCGCCCTCGGCGCAGCGTCGCCTGCTCGATGGCATCGACGCGCCGGCTCAGGGTTCCTTGCCGCGCAACGGCGCACCGCCGCCCCCGGTCGCCGAGCCCGTCACGATTCCCGCCACGCCGATCGAATGGCGCCCCGCCAAGGTCGCGACGCCGGACAGCGCCGCCGGCACCGAGTCACGATGAGCCAGCCACAGGAGACAGCACCGTGCTGAGTCTGCAAGTGCAATTGCGCCACGGCGCCCCGCAGGTCGTTCGCATCGAGGATGGTTGCACGATCGGCAAGTCGCCGGAGTGCGATGTCGTGATCAAGGGCATGCTGGTTGGCAGGATCCAGGCGCGCATCGTTGCGCGAGGCAATGCCTGGTATTTGGAGGATCAGGGCGGGATCGCGAACACGCTGGTCAATGGCGCGCCCATCGAGACCTTCGGGCCCTTGACCGGGAACGACGAAATCGAGATCGGCACGGCGAAGCTGCGTGTCGTGGCCGAGCCGTCGTCGCCCGCGCAGGCTGCGGCGGACCCGCTGGCGATGCCCGCCGCGCCCCCTGGCGTGTCTGCGCAGGACGGCGCCAAGGTCGCGGCCGTGCCCGCCACGGCCCTTGTCGGGACCGCCGCGGAACCCGCTTTGTCCGTGCCGGCGGCACGCAGCGATCCCCCGCCTGCTCGCCGCGCGAATCCCGTTCCCGAGTTGCCGACGCCGGCCATCAACAACCGAATCGGCATCGAACTGCGCAAGACTGTGCATATGCGTCTGATAGCCGAGCTGGATCTGCGCCGCCTGAACGTGGCGCGGATGGACGATGACGAATTGCGGCGCACGGTGGGCGGCGCGCTGGACGAGATCCTCGACAACGACGCGGCGTTCCGCTCGGCCGATGTGTCGCTCGAGGCGCTGCGCAAGAGCGTGTTCGACGAAGTGATCGGGCTCGGGCCGCTGGAGGAGCTGATCGCCGATCCGGAGGTCAGCGAAATCATGGTGAACTGCCACGACGAGATCTTCGTCGAACGACGCGGCAAGCTGACCCGCTCGCGGGTGATCTTCACCGACGACCGCGCGGTGCTCGGCGCGATCGAGCGCATCGTCGCGCCGATCGGCCGGCGCATCGACGAGAGTTCGCCGATGGTCGATGCGCGCCTGTCCGACGGCTCGCGCGTCAACGCGGTGATCCCGCCGCTGGCCCTGAAGGGGCCCAGCATCACGATCCGCAAGTTCTCCCAGCGCAAGCTGACGGGCGAGGACCTGATCGATTTCGGCTCGATGTCGGCCGACATGCTGGCCTTCCTGCGCACGGCGGTGGAGCAGCGCGCGAACATCATCATCTCGGGCGGCACCGGTTCGGGCAAGACCACCTTGCTCAACGTGCTGTCCAACTACATCCCCGACGACGAGCGTATCGTGACCGTCGAGGATGCCGCCGAACTGCAACTGTCCCAGCCGAACCTGGTCGCGCTCGAAGCGCGTCCGCCGAACATGGAGGGCAAGGGGGCGGTGCCGATCCGCGATCTGGTGAAGAACTGCCTGCGCATGCGGCCCGACCGGATCGTGGTGGGCGAATGCCGCGGCGGCGAGGCGCTCGACATGCTGCAGGCCATGAATACCGGGCACGACGGTTCGCTGACGACCGCTCACGCGAACTCGCCGCGCGACTGCATCGCCCGCCTCGAGGTGATGACGCTGATGGCCGGGCTCGACCTGCCGGTGCAGGCGATTCGCGAGCAGATCTGCTCGGCGGTCGACATCATCGTCCAGCAGACGCGTTTCTCGTGCGGCTCGCGGCGCGTCACCCACGTGACCGAGGTGAGCGGGATGGAATCGGGCGTGATCCAGCTGCAGGACGTATTCGTGTTCCGGCAGGACGGCTTCGGCGAGGATGGCCGGGTGCAGGGCGTCTTCCATCCCACGTCCTATGTGCCGGACTTCTATCAGGAACTGATACGCCGGCGCATTCCGGTCGACACCTCGATCTTCACCGGCGGCGCCGAGACGGGGCATGCATGAACCTCCTCGTGCTGCTCGCGCTGATGTTCGCCGGGACGATCGTCCTCCTGGTCGTGGTGTTCAAGCTGGGGCGCGTTGCCATGACGGCTCGGTCGCGCCGCGTCGCGGGCGAGATCGAGGCCTCGCTCGCCGAGATGTACGTATTCGTGAATCGCCAGCAGAGCGCGCTGTTGTCCCTGCTGGCCATCGTCCTGCTCCCCTTGTTCGCCTATTTCCTGTTCGACAGCGTGCTGCTCGCCGTTGTCGCGTTGGTCGGGGCCTTGATGGCGCCGCGCCGCGTGCTCGCGATGATGCGCAAGCGCCGCATCGCGTTGCTCGAACGCCAGTTGCCGGACGTGCTGCTGATGACGGCCGGTGCGCTGCGTGCCGGCGCGAGTTTCGCGGTGGCCATGGAAAGTGTCGTATCGGAGGCACCCGCGCCGATCTCGGGGGAGCTCGAGCTGCTCATGCGCGAACTGCGTCTCGGCATCGACCTCGATATCGCGATGCAGAACATCGAGCGGCGCATTCCCGTTCCCGACTTCCTGATGGTGACGGCTGCCGTCACCATCTCGCGGGAAGTCGGCGGCAATCTCGCGGAAGCGCTCGAATCGGTGGCGCGCACGCTCGGCGCCAAGCTGCAGATGGAGGGCAAGATCCGGGCCCTGACGTCGCAGGGACGCATGCAGGGCATCGTGATGACCTTGCTGCCGCTGGGCCTGATGGTCGTGCTCAATTTCATGGAGCCCGAAGCGATGGCGCCGCTGTTCCATGAGCGGATCGGCTGGCTGACGCTGGCCGTGATCGCGGTGATGGAATTCCTGGGCTACAAGGCGATTTCGAAGATCACCAATATCGACGTCTGAGTCGCGGGCAAGGGAATTCGGGAGGGTATCGATGATTTTCATGGTCTCCACGCTGGTCGGCTTCGGCGCCGTGTTGGTGCTGGGCCTGCTGCTGCGCTCGGTCGTGCAGTTGCGACGAGCGGTACCGAAGGAGGATCGCGCCTATTCCGATCCCCTGCCGCGCTGGCTGCGGTTGGTGTGGCCGCTGGTCAACCTCGTCGAGCACGGGATCGGCGAACACCTCTCCGCCGCCTATGTCGCACGGGTCGAGCTTCAATTGCGGCTCACGCACCTGATCTTCCTGATGACGGCGCGACAGTTCATTGCCCTGAGCGTCCTGTCCGCCGCGATCGCTAGCTTGATCGCGGTGTTCGCGATGCTCGCGCTCGACAGCTTTTCGCTGTTGGTGCTGCCGCTTGCCGCCCTGCTCGGCTACAGCTACCCCCGTATCTGGGTACGCGATGTACGACGCGCCCGGGTGGTGGCGATCCGCAAGCAGTTGCCGGTCTATCTCGACTTCCTGACGCTGGCCGTCGAGGCCGGGCTCAACATCAACGGCGCGATCCAGAAAGCGGTCGAGAAAGGGCCGGACGGCGCGCTGCGCAGCGAGTTCGAACATGTGCTGCGCGACCTGAAATCCGGCCTGAACCGCGCCGATGCGCTGCGCCGTTTCGACGAACGGCAGGACATCAAGGAAATCACCAACTTCGTCGGTGCCGTGATCCAGGCCGAGCGCATGGGTTCCGGGCTTGCCGGCACGCTGCGTTTCCAGTCCGAACAACGGCGCGCCGAGCGTTTCCAGCGTGCCGAGAAGCTCGCGATGGAGGCGCCGGTGAAGCTGGTGTTTCCCTTGATGATGTTCATCTTTCCGGTGACCTTCGTGGTGCTCGGTTTTCCGATCGCGATGCGTTTCGTGCAGGGAGGCTTTCTGTGAGGCATGGCCGGCTGTTCGTGAGCGGGCGGGCGACCGGCGTGCGCGTGGCCCTGGCGGAATCGGCGCGCGAGCGGCTGCGAGGCCTGCTCGGGTGCGACGCGCTCGCCGAGGACGAGGCGCTGTTGCTCGAGCGCTGCGCCAGCGTGCACACCTTCGGGATGCGTTTCCCGATCGACGTGTTGTTCGTGAATCGCGCGGGCCGCGTCCTGGCCGTGCACCGCGAGGTGCGGGCATGGCGCGTCCTGATGCACTGGCGTGGCGCCAGGACGCTGGAGATGGCGGCCGGCGCCGCCGCGCGTCATCGAATCGGCCCGGGGGCGACGATCGTGCTGGGGGACCTGGCATGAAGCCCCGTCGCGCAGGCACGCGCATTCGCCAGGGCGGCCAGTCGCTCGTCGAGTTCGTGATCGTGGCGCCCGTGCTGCTGTTCTTCTGCTTCGGGCTGCTGCAATACGCCTTGCTGTTCCAGGCCCGGGCGACGCTCGATTCGGCCACGCTGGAGGCGGCTCGCGAAGGGGCCGTCAATCACGCCGAACTCGACGCGATGCAGCGTGGCCTGGCTCGCGGCCTGTCTCCCCTCTATGCGTACGAGGCGAACGCGGCCGGCGCGAGCGCCGCGTTGGCGCGGGCCGACCAGGCGGTACGCGACCGTGCCCGCATCGCCATCATCAACCCGACGCGCGCGCAGCTCGACGATTTCGGGCAGACGCGCTACGACGCGCAGTCGCGCAGCACCGTGCGGGAGATTCCGAACGAGTTGCTGCGCTATCGCAAGACCAATATCGGTCGCGAGTCGGGCACCAACATCCAGGATGCCAACCTGCTGAAGATCCGCGTGCACTACTGCCATGAGATGGTCGTGCCGTTCGTGAATCGTGTCGTGTACTACGCGATCAACGGCATCGGCGCGGTCGGGCTCGACGGCCTGACCGCCACCGAGCCGGCCGACGCGAACCACGATCCCTATGGCGCGCCCGTCAAACCCGACTTCCTGTGCCGACGCAAGCTCGAGGACGGGCGCGTGACGGGGCGCTGGCCAATCGCGCTGGAATCCGAGGTCGTCGTGCGGATGCAGTCCGCCTATCGCGGCGCGAGCGGGCAGGACATGGAGCGATGAGTCGGCGGTGGGCCGGCATCCGGTCGGCGGCGGTCGGGAAGGGTTGCCGGCGGCGGCTCGTCCGGCTCGTGATGATCGCCTCGCTTGCATGCGGAGCCGGGGAAGCGGGTGCCGGCGGCGTGGTGATGATCGTCGGCGGCATGCGCGACGCCGCGCGCTCGGCAAGTGCGCCGACGCGCGGCGTGATGCTGACGTTCGATACCGGAAACCCGCTGCCGGATGCCGCTCGGGATCTTCACACCTCTTTGCGCGTGATGGCGCTCGCGCCGCTGGTTGGCGATATCGCGCGCGCCTGCGGGCTCGACGCGGCGCTGCTGCTGGCCGTCATTCATGCCGAATCGGCGGGCGACCCTCGGGTGATTTCCCCGAAGGGGGCGGTCGGCCTGATGCAGTTGATGCCCGCCACGGGGGCGCAATACGGCCTGAGCGACCCGTTCGATGCCAGGCAGAACATCCTGGCCGGCGCCCGTTTCCTCGGCGGCCTGCTGCAACGCTATCGCGCGCGCGAACTCGCGCTGGCCGCGTACAACGCCGGCGAGGGCGCCATCGCCCGCCATGGCGGACGGATTCCACCTTACGACGAGACACGGGCCTATGTCGCGAAGGTGCTCCGCCTTCACGCGCGTTATGCGCGAGGCGGCGAGGCCGCGTGGCGGGCGGGTTCCGCGTCCACCGGCCGTTGCGGCTCCTGACAGTCCCTTGATGTCCGATCGCCGTCGCGGCGGTGGCTGCCGCGGCGTTCGCCTTTCCTGCCTGCCAGGCGCCGTATCGGCGCACCGGCGCTTCTTCGGAGCCTTGAGATGAATTCACGATTTCCCGTTTACGGCAACCCGCGTCGCGCTTCGCTGCCGCGCGCCGGCGGCGCGGCCGGCAAGCGCCTGCGCGAGCTGGCCGGCGAATTTCGCGCCGCGATGGCCGCCGGCCGCTATCGCGCCGCGCGACAGTTGGCCGAGCGCGCGTTGGCGCTGGCACCCGGCAACCCGACCGTGCTGGGCGACTATGCGCTGTGCCTGATGCGCGAAGGCCGTCATGAAGACGCCTATCGTGTCTATCGCGGCATCGAGGCGCTGGAACCGGCGCGCCAGCAGCAACTCGCGCCGACCTGGATCGACGGCCTCGCCGAAGCATGCGGGTGGCTCGGCAAGCACGACGAACTGCGCCGCTACGGATATCGCTCGCTGGCTACCGCCGACGCGCGCTTCTCCGTCCGTCGTCAGTGGGCGGTACCGCCGGGTCGGCCGACGCCTTTCGATTCCCGGCAGCCCGAGCGGAACGTGATCGCCTACAGCCTGTACGGCGCGAAGCCGCGCTATTGCGAAACGCTGGTCATGAATGCCCGGATCGTCGGTGAGCTGTTTCCGGCATGGACCTGCCGCGTTTATCACGACGACACGGTGCCGGATCATGTCCGCAGCCGACTGAAGGCGGCGGGCGCGACGCTGATCCGGGTGGACGACGCGCTACGCCTGGCCATGCCGGGCACGATGTGGCGCTTTCTCGTGCTCGACGATCCGGCGGTGGCGCGCTTCATGATCCGCGACGCGGACGCGCTCCTGTCCGAACGCGAGCCCGCCGCGATCGAGGCCTGGCTCGACAGCGGACGCTGGTTCCACCACATGAGGGATTACTTCACGCATACCGAGCTGTTGCTGGCCGGCATGTGGGCCGGCTGCCGCGGCGTGTTCCCGCCGATCGCGCCGCTGATGGCCGACTTCGTGCGCAGTTGCCCGGACGAGCGCAGGTTCACCGACCAGTACTTCCTGCGCGCCGTGTTGTGGCCGACGATCCGCGACAGCGTGCTCAATCATGACGAGCTGTTCGGATTTCACGATGCGCGCCCCTTTCCTGCGCATCCGCCGGTGCGCTGGCGCGACGTCGAATTCCACGTGGGCAGCAATGCGAGCTATCGCGCCGTCGGCGGCCCCAGTGCCCTTGCCGACGGCGCCATGCGGACGGTGACTCTCGATGACGGCACGAATGGATCGCTTCGTTACGACGCGATCGTGCGCGATGGCCAATGGTCTCTCGAGTTGCCGTTCTTCCTGATCGAGGCTTTCGAGAGAGGCGACTTGTCAGTCTCCGTGCCAATCATTGCCTGATATCGGCAAGGGTAATTTTTCATAAATCTCATAATAAAAACATGCCAATAACCATTCATAAGAAATGGATTGAATCTTGAGAATAGCGGATTAAGCCGTTTCCTTACGATTTTGTTGGATGTCAATCATCGATTCGGCATTGCTGCGGAAGGCATGAAGAGGGCTTGTCGATATTTTTCCTGCTCTGACGAGTCAGCTTGTTGAGACACGGCGTTTCTATCGAGAATTTGTTGTCGTTTTTACGGGAAGGCCGCTGAATTCATAAATAAAAATCCAATATCCAGTGGAATCGTGTTTGTGAGTTATTCAGTCGATGTTCGACAATCAATCAAGGAATTGACCGTGAGTAATCATGTCATCAAGCTCGCCGCAGTCAGCGGCAAGACCATTACCCAAACGATCGAATTGCAGCCGGGCGTGGCGGGTGCGCCGGCAAGCCTGGATGCGGTGGCGAACGGCAAGTTCGTGCTGATCGACGAATCGACCGGCCTGGCTCCGCGCCAAGTGGCCGTGAAGCGCGTCGGCCAGGATCTGCATATCGGCCTGGAGGGCGCAAGCGCGGATCAGCCCCAGGTCGTCATCGAGAATTACTACGGCTCGGGCTCCCAGCTTGTCGGCGAGGCGGAAGGGGGGCAGTACTACGAATATGCGGTGTCGTCGAACGCGAATTCGGGCGCGGCCTTGTCGTCGCTTGCCGAGGATGCGGGCGCGTCGGTCGAGCTGAGTCAATCGAGCCTGCCGCCCGGCTTCGCCGACACCATGGCGGCCGCGCCGGGGGCGGGTGCCCTCGGTCTCGGCACGCTCGGCGCCATCGGCGCGGCCTTCGCGGTGCCGGCGGCGGTGCTCGCCGGTGGCCTGGTCGACAGCGCGCGCGGCAAGGACAGTGCCGTCGACGATCGGCCGACCGAACATCCGCAGACGAAGGCCGGCCCGGCCGCGCCGCTGCTCACCGGCGTCTACGACGACGAAGGCCTGCAACTCAAGGCGATTCCGGACGGCGGCTATACCGAGGACATCACGCCGGTCTTCAAGGGACAAGGGCACACGCCCGGCGACTCGATCGAAATCTGGAACGGCAGCGAGCGGCTCGGCCGTACCACCGTCGACGCCGAGGGCAACTGGTCCTTGTCCCTCGACGACGCGCTGGTCGGCGGCACCTATACGTTCTCGATCGTCGAGGTCGACCCGCTCGGCCACGCCAGCGATCCCACCCAGTTCACGATGACGGTCGACACCTCGCCGCCGAGCCGGCCGCTGATCGATCGCGTGGTCGACGACGTCGATCCGCACGTCGGCATCGTCAACCGCAACGAGGCAACCAACGATACGCGTCCGACCATCGAGGGGCGCGGCAAGATCGGCTCGATCGTCTACGTTTACGACAACGCGGGTTCCGAGGCGATCGGTAGCGTGAAGATCGGCGAGAGCGGTACCTGGTCGTTCCGCGTGCCGGACGAACTGAGTGAGGGCAGCCACGGTTTCACCGCGCAGGCGCAGGACCATCTGGGCCGCAAGAGCAGCATGTCGAAGCCCTACACGGTCGATGTCGACACCACGCCGCCGGGCCAGCCGACGATACTTCAGGTGGTCGACCATGTCGGCTCCATCCAGGGCGCGCTCGAGAATCACGCGGTGAGCGACGATCCGAAGCCGGTGTTGTCGGGGCAGGCCGAGGCCGGCTCGATCGTGGCGATATATGACGGGGACACCCGAATCGGATCGGTCGTCGCCGGTTCCAGCGGCGCCTGGACCTTCACGCCGCGCGCGCCGCTGCCCGAGGGCGAGCATGTGCTGACGGTGAGCGCGGAGGACGAGGCGGGCAACGTCAGCGTGCCCAGCGAGCCATTCGTCCTCGAGGTCGATGTGACGCCGCCGGCGCCGCCGGTGATCGTCGAGGTGGTCGACAAGGTCGGGACCGAGACGGGCCCCCTGAATCCGCACGACATCACGGATGACGCGCAGCCGGACTTGAAGGGCACGGCCGAGGCCGGCAGCCTCGTGCTGATCTACGACACGGTATTCGGCAAGCAGGTGCTGCTCGGCAGCGTGGTGGCCGATGCCGACGGCAACTGGGCGTTCCAGCCTTCGTCGCCGTTGCCGGAGGGCGACCATCGGCTGACCATGATCGCGCGCGATGCGGCCGGCAATGAAAGCGAGGCCAGCGACGGGTTCGACTTCACCTTGCAGGTTGGCGGCGTGCCGGTCATGGCGTCGATCACCGGCGTGTTCGATGCGGTCGAGCCTCACGTCGGCAACGTCGAGAAATTCGGCGTGACGAACGATTCGCAACCGACCGTGATCGGTACCGCGGCGGCGGGCAGTATCGTCCAGATCTTCATGGACGGCAGGAACGTGGCCAGCACGACCGCGGACGAACTGGGCCGCTGGACGTACCGTCCCGAGGCTCCGCTCGCGGATGGCTCGCACATGTTCGCGGTATCCGCGCCGGCGCCCAACGGCGGCGGGACCTCGCAGACCGGTGAATACCCGATCGTGGTCGATACCACGCCGCCCGCCGCCTCGATGAACGAGGTCCTGGTGGATGGCGTGGGTGACGCAACGGGGCCGATCGCCAACGGCGCGACGACGGACGACGCCTCGCCGATCTACACCGGCCGTGCCGAAGCGGGAGCGATCGTGACGATCCACGACGGCGGCAAGGTGATCGGCTCGACCGTGGTGGGCGAGGACGGCAACTGGACCTTCCGTTTCCCGCAGGCGCTGGCGGACGGCCCGCATCGCCTGTCGACGACGGTGACGGACCGGGCCGGCAACAGCAGCGCGCACGGCGAAGCGCATGAATTCACGGTGGACACCAGCCAGCTGGCGATCACGATCACCCAGGTGGTCGACCATGTGGGCGTGTCGCAGGGTGCCTTGCAGTCCGGCCAGCCGACCGACGACCGGCAGCCGGAAGTGATGGGCAAGGCGCGCGCGAATTCGCTGGTGAAGGTGTATGTGGATGGAGAGGTGGCTGGCTCGGCGCAGGCGGACGCCAATGGCAACTGGTCGCTGAAGCTGCCGGACGCGCTGCCCGAAGGCAAGCATGCGATCACGGCGAGTTCGACCACGGACGGCACGGAAAGCGAACAGACCAAGCCGTTCACGCTGAATGTGGACGTCACGCCGCCGGCGCAGCCGGTGATCGAATCGGTGCAGGACGACGTCGGGGCCGTGCAGACCCCGGTCGAGAACCACGGCGTGACGGACGACACGACGCCGACGCTGAAAGGCAGGGCCGAGGCGAACGCGCTGGTGACGATCCATGATGGCGGCACGGCGATCGGCTCGACCTTTGCCGACAACAACGGCCACTGGTCCTTCACGCCCCCGGTGAGCCTGTCCGACGGCGAGCACGATTTCACGGCCACGGCACGCGACGCGGCCGGCAACGAGAGCGTGGCGAGCGACATCTATGTGGTGAACATCGATACCTCGGGCCCCGGGCGCGTCGTGATCACCGGCGCGCTGGACGATCAGGCGCCGCAGACGGGCTCCGTGCCCGACGGCGGGGATACCAACGACACCAGCCCGACCTTGCAGGGGACGGCCAAGCCGGGCTCGACCGTGACGATTCTCGACAACGGCGCCGTGCTGGGCTCGACCACGACCGACGCTTCAGGCAATTGGAGCTTCACGCCGGATCGGCAGCACCTGCTGTCCGAAGGGCGGCATGTCCTGACGGCTCACTCGAAGGACTTGTCCGGAGCGAAAAGCGAGCTGTCCGGGCCTTACGAACTGAACGTCGATACCACCCCGCCAGGCAAACCGTCGATCACGGAAGTGCACGACCAGGCGGGCGAGGAAACGGGCTTGCTCAAGCCGAACGACGTCACGGACGACGCGCAACCGGTACTGAAGGGCCAGGCCGAGTCGAACAGCCTGGTGATGGTCTACGACACGGTATTCGGCAGGCAGGTGCTGCTCGGCAGCGCGCGCGCCGATGCCGACGGCAACTGGACGTTCCGGCCGGCCTCGCCGCTGCCCGAGGGTGAGCATGCCTTGCAGGTGCTCGCGCGCGATGCGGCCGGCAATGAAAGCGAGCCCAGCGACGGGTTCGGCTTCGTCCTGCAGGTGGGGAGCGTGCCGAGCGTGCCGGCGATCACGGGGGTGTTCGATGGCGTCGAGCCCCAGGTCGGCAATATCGCGCCGGGAGGCGTGACGAACGATCCGCGGCCGACCGTGAACGGCACGGCGAAGGCCGGCGAGATCGTGCATTTGTACCTGGATGGCCAGGCGCTCGGCACGGCGATCGCGGGCGAGAACGGCCGCTGGTCGTATCGGCCGGAATCGCCGCTGAGCGAGGGCGAACACGCCTTTCATGCGATCGCCGAAGACGCGAACGGTGGCAAGAGCCCGGAGACGGGGCGCTACGTGATCGAGGTGGATGTCACCGCGCCGGCGGCCTCCACGAACGAGACCCTCATGGACGGCGTGGGTGACGTGACGGGCCCGATCGCCAACGGGGCAACGACGGACGATGCCGCACCGATCTGTACCGGCCGTGCCGAAGCGGGGGCGATCGTGACGATCCACGACGGCGGCAAGGTGATCGGCTCGACCGTGGCGGGCGAGGACGGCAACTGGACCTTCCGTTTCCCGCAGGCGCTGGCGGACGGCCCGCATCGCCTGTCGACGACGGTGACGGACCGGGCCGGCAACAGCAGCGCGCATGGCGAAGCGCATGAATTCACGGTGGACACCAGCCAGCTGGCGATCACGATCAACCAGGTGGTCGACCATGTGGGCGTGTCGCAGGGTGCCTTGCAGTCCGGCCAGCCGACCGATGACCCGCAGCCGGAGGTGGTGGGCAAGGCGCGTGCGAATTCGCTGGTGAAGGTGTATGTGGATGGAGAGGCGGCCGGCTCGACGCAGGCGGATGCCAATGGCAACTGGTCGCTGAAGCTGCCGGTTGCGTTGTCCGAAGGCGAACACGCGATCACGGCGAGTTCGACCACGGACGGCACGGAAAGCGGGCAGACCAAGCCGTTCATGCTGAATGTGGACGTCACGCCGCCCGGCCAGCCGGCGATCGAGTCGGCATACGATGACGTGGGCTCGTCCAAGGGACCGATCGAAAACCATGGTGCGACCGACGATACGACGCCGACGCTGAAGGGCACGGCCGAGGCAAACGCGCTCGTGATGATCCATGACGGCGGCGTGGCGATCGGCTCGACCTTCGCCGACAGCCACGGCCAGTGGTCGTTCACGCCGGCGCTTGCGCTGAGGGATGGCGACCACAGCTTCACGGCGACGGCGCGCGACATGGCCGGCAACGAGAGCCAGGCGAGCACGCCGTTCGAACTGAGGATCGATACCTCGCTGGTGGAATTGACCGTGATCACCGACGTGATCGACACGAAGGAGCCGCAAACGGGTTCCGTGTCGAATGGCGGCGATACCAACGACACGCGCCCCACCTTGCACGGTACCGCCGTGCCGGGTTCGACCGTGACGATCTTCGACAACGGCGAACGGCTGGGCACGACCGTGGCCGATTCCTTCGGAAACTGGCGTTTCACGCCGGACCAGGATCACCCGCTGCCCGAGGGTGAGCACACGCTGACCGCGCAGTCGAAAGATGCGCAAGGCGCCGAGGGCGAAGTTTCCGAGCCGTATCTCGTCAAGGTCGATACGACCGCCCCCGAGGCGCCGTCGATCCTCGACGTGATCGACGATGTCGGCACGGTGACCGGATCGATCGCCCGGGATGAAACGACCGACGATACGCGGCCGACGCTGAAGGGCACCGCGGAGCCGGGCAGCATCGTGTTTGTCGAGGATCGGATCAACGGCGCGACCGCCTTCGTGGGCTCGGCCTTGGTCGACGCGGATGGCAATTGGACCTTGCGGCCCGACACGCCGCTCAAGAACGGCGATCACCAGTTCGAGGCGATGGCGCAGGATGCGGCCGGCAACGAAAGCGTGGCGAGCGAGGTCTATGGCATCACGGTGATGCAGGGTGTGCCGAGCGCGCCGGCGATCACGGGCGTGACCGACGCGGTCGAGCCGAAGATCGGTCATGTCGAGCCGAACGGCGCGACCAACGACGCCCAGCCCACCGTCAACGGCACCGCCATGCCCGGGCAGATCGTGCATGTGTCGATCGACGGCAAGGAAGTCGGCACGGCGATCGCGACGTCCACCGGCCAATGGTCCTATCGTCCGACCGCGCCGCTGCCGGACGGCGAGCACACGTTCAGCGCCAGGGCGGAGGGTGCCGACGGCCAGCTCAGCGAGTCGACCGGCCCGTACCCTGTCCTGATCGATACCATCGCGCCGTCCGTGTCCCTCAACGAAGTGCTGTTTGACGACGTCGGCGTGCTGCACGGGCCGATCGCCAACGGCACCACCACCGACGATGCGACGCCGGCCTACAGCGGCCGCGCGGAAAGCGGCGCGATCGTGTCGATCTACGACGGCGTCAAGCTCATCGGCTCGACCATCGTGAAGGCCGACGGGAGTTGGCAGTTCCGTGTCAGCGAGCCGCTGGAGGATGGCGCCCACAGCCTCTCGACGACGGTGACCGATCGCGCGGGCAATGTCAGCGGTCATGGCAAGCCGATCAACTTCACCGTGGATACCAGCAAGGTGCCGATCGCGATCGACCAGGTGGTCGACCATGTGGGCGAGGTGCAGGGCGCCCTGCAGCCGGGGCAGACGACCGACGATCGGCAGCCGGAAATTCGCGGCAAGGCAGGCGCCAACGCGATCGTGAAGGTGCTGGTCGACCAGCAGGTCGTCGGGTCGGTACAAGCCGACGAGAAGGGTCATTGGTCCTTGACCTTGCCGAACCCGCTCGCCGAGGGGGACCACCGGATCACCGCGACGGCAACCACGAACGGCGTCGAGAGCCCGCCGACCGCTCCGTTCGATCTGACGGTCGATATCACCGCGCCGGATCGTCCGAGCATCGATGCCGTGCGCGACGACGTGGGTGCCGTGCAGGGCTTGATCGCGAACGGCGGCGCCACCGACGACGCCACGCCGTCCCTGAGCGGGCGCACGGAAGCGGGTGCCCTGGTGATGATCAGCGACGGCGGGCAGCCGATCGGCTCGACCCTGGCGGACACGAACGGCAACTGGTCGTTCACGCCGGGCCGGCCGCTGGCTGACGGCGAGCATCGCTTCACGGTGACCGCGCGCGATCCCGCCGGCAACCTGAGCGAGCCGAGCGAGGCCTTCGTCATGCTGCTGGACACCTCGGCACCGCGGCAGCCGAGCATCGCGGAGGTGATCGACGCCGTCGGCGATGTGACTGGCCCCTTGCAGCAGGGCGAGACGACGGACGACGCCCAGCCGCTCGTGAAAGGCCTGGCCGAGCGCGACAGCGTGGTGTTGATCTACGACACCGTGATGGGAACGAAGCTGCTGATCGGCAGCGCACGGGCCGATGCCGACGGCAACTGGTCGTTCCGTCCGCAAGCGCCGTATGCGCCCCTGGTCGATGGCGATCATCACCTGAGCGCGGTGGCGACCGACAAGGCCGGGAACCGGAGCGAGCCGAGCGACGGCTTCGATTTCACCGTGCTGGTAGGCGGCGTGCCGACTGCCCCGGCGATCTCGGGCGTCTTCGATGCCGTGGCGCCGCATGTCGGCCATGTCGAGCAATCGGGCGTGACCAACGACACACGGCCGACCGTGATGGGTACGGCGCCCGCCGGGCAGTTGGTCCATGTGCGTCTGGACGGCAAGGAGATCGGAACGGTCCAGGCCGACGCGAACGGCCGCTGGTCGTTCCGTCCCGAGACGCCGTTGGGCGACGGCGAGCACCGCTACACGGCCGTTGCGGAAGTGTCGAACGGCAAGCTGGGCGACGAGACGGGGGCATACACGATCGTCGTCGATACCACACCGCCGGCCGTCGCGACCGAGCTGTCGCTGATCGACGGCGTGGGCCCGGCGACCGGGCCGATCGTAGCCGGCGGCGTTACCGACGACGCCACGCCGACCTATAGCGGCAAGGCCGAGCCGGGTGCGATCGTGACGATCTACGACGGTGACCAGGCGATCGGTTCGACGCTGGTGCAGTCCGATGGAACCTGGCATTTCCGTTTGACGGAGCCGCTCGCGGAAGGCGCGCACAGCCTGTCGACGACGGTGACCGACCCGGCCGGCAATACCAGCGAACGCAGTGAATCGATCGCTTTCACGGTGGAAAGCGGCAAGGTCGACATTTCGATCGATCAGGTGATCGATCATGCCGGCGCCATCACGGGTGTGCTGCAGCCGGGGCAAGCCACGGACGACACGCAGCCGGAAATCAAGGGCAAGGCGACGCCGGACTCGCTGGTCAAGGTCTACGTGGACGGCGAACTCGCGGGCTCGGCGACGGCGGATGCGGATGGCCGGTGGTCCTGGCGTCCCGAGGCCGCGCTCGCCGAAGGCCATCATTCCATCACCGCGACATCGACGGGCGCGTCCGGGGAAAGCGACGCTACCAAGCCGTTCGACATCGTCGTCGATATCACGCCGCCGTCGCCTCCGACGATCGAATCGGTGGCTGACGACGTCGGCCCGAACCAGGCGCCGGTGCCCGACGGCGGGTACACCGACGACACCACGCCAAGCCTGGCAGGCCAGGCGGAAGCGGGTGCGATCGTGACGATTCGCGATGGCGACACCGTGCTGGGCTCGACCGTTTCGGACGCGAACGGCCGGTGGAGCTTTACCCCGGCCGCCCGTCTTGATGACGGCGAGCATGTCTTCACGGCGACCGCGCAGGATGCCGCCGGCAACGTCAGCGAGGCCGGTTCCGCCTATCGGGTTCATGTGAGCACGGCCGCGCCGGGCGAGGCCCACATCACCCAGGTGATGGACAGCGTCGGCCCGATCGTCGGTGACATCCACGAGATCGGCGTGACCGACGACACGATCCCGATGTTCACCGGCACGGCCGATGCGGGCAGCGTTGTGATGCTTTACGCCGAGTTCGAGGGCACCAGCACCTTGCTGGGTTCGACCCGCGTTTCGGAAAATGGCGACTGGTCGCTGGTGCCGACCGACGACCTGGACGACGGTGTCTATCGCATCACGATGGTACTGACGGACCGGGCCGGCAATGTCGGCGCGCCGTCGGCGCCATACCTGCTCGAGATCGATACCGTGGCGCCTGCCATGCCGACCATCACGGACGTGATCGAGAACGTCGGCGGCGAAAGCGGATCGATTGGCCAGCAAGGCGGGATCACCACCGACCATCGCCCGCAGATCGTCGGCTCGGCCGAGAGCGGCGCCCTGGTCACGATCACCTCGGAGCACCTGGGCGTGCTGGGGAGCACCTACGCGGATGCGAGCGGGCAGTGGCGCTTCACCCCGGACAAGGCACTCGACGACGGGCTCCATGTGTTCTCGGTGATGGCAACCGATGCCGCCGGCAATCCCAGCGCCCGCTCGGGCAAGGTGACGATCACCATCGAGCCCGAATCGAGCGCTTCGCCGGATGCCGTCGACTCGCCCGCCACGGCCGATTCGCTGTTCGGCGGCGAGCACGATCTTGCCTCGCATGTCGGCGGCAGCGATTCGCAGCAGAGCGCGAACGCGACGCCGCATGCCGACGAGGCACCGCGCGAGATGCCGCACGAAGATGGGGTGGCGGCAGTCCAGGCACGCGTTTCCGGGCAGGCCGAAAACGTGGCTCCGTCCGACGAGGCGCATGCCGAACCTGGAGCCGGCGATGCCTGGGCGCTCGACCTGTCGAAGCTGTCGGCAAACGAAGCCCATGCCGCTGGTGGCGCGATCGGCCTGGACGCATCGGCGGGCAGCTCGCTGAAGCTGTCGCTCGACGACGTGCTGCAACACGGCGGCAAGGACCTGTTCATGGACGACGGTCGCACGCAACTGATGGTGAAAGGCGGCGCCCACGACACGGTCGATTTGTCCGGCACCTCCGGCGGCGATGGCGATGCCTGGGTCGAGCATGGCGCGACCACCGTCGACGGCGTGGCCTACACGGTCTACGAAAACAGCGCGCAGAACGCTGAATTGCTGGTCCAGCATGGTGTGACCACGCATTTGATGTAAGCGGAGGCACGACGCCCCGAGCGTTCGAATCGCAAGCCGGTTCGGATGCTCGGGGCGTCTTTTTGCATGGCCTTCTCCTCTGTTTCAAATCCCAGGGTATTCACATGAGCGTGATCAAGATTTTGCTTGCCGACGACCAGGGTGTGACGCGTGTCGTCGATCCCCGTCGGCTGGCTCCAGGCGCAATCGCCAGGATCGAGGCGATGCCGAACGCGCGCTACATCCTCGTCGATGCGGAAACCGGCAAGGCGCCGCTCGAAGCGGTGGTGCGGCGGCACGGCGACGATCTGTGGATCGGTGCCGATGGCGATGCATCGCCGCCGATCCAGATAGCGGATTACTACGGATCGGGCGGCAGCCTGATCGCCGAAGGCGCGGACGGGCAGTACTACTCGTACGACGGGGCATCGATCGGGGTCTCGACGCTGGCCGACGATGCCGTCGCGACGCTTGCCCTGCCCGGCGCGACGGCGCCCGAAGCCGCCGCCGGCAATGCCGCCGGCGGGCCTGACTGGACCCCGCTCGGAATTGGCGCGCTCGGGCTTGCTGCCTTGGCTGCCGGTGTGGCGGTGGCATCGTCGGGATCCTCGAACTCGGTGCGATCTATCCCGGGTGATGCGGCGGCGCGTGACGACATGGCCGGCGCTCCCGCGATCCGTTACCTGCTTGCCGATGTGGAAGGCGGCGGGCGTATCGAGAGCACGGGCATGACAAACGATCCGCGCCCGTCCCTGGTCGGCACGGGAAACACGCCGGGGGATGCGATTCTCGTTTATGTCGACGGCAGCCTGGCCGGCGCGACGACGGTGGCGCCCGACGGTAGCTGGTCATTCCCGATCCCCGCCGAGCAGCCGTTGACGGCTGGCGAGCACAGCCTGAGCGCGATCGAGGTCGCCGAGAACGGCAAAGGCGGTCCGGCCTCCGATCCTTTCGCCGTGGTGATCGGCCCCGCGGTGCCGAGCCGCCCGTTGTTCGACTGGGTGATCGACGATGTCGAGCCGAGCATCGGTATTGTGAATCGGGGCGAGGCGACCAATGACGCGACACCGACGCTGAAAGGGCGCGGGGAAATCGGCACCGTCGTGCTGGCCTACGACAACGGGGCCGCCGAGCCGATCGGCAGTACCAGGATCGACGCGAGCGGAACCTGGTCGATCGCGATCGCCGCGCCGCTCGCTGACGGCGATCACCATTTCAGCGTGGTATCGGTCAATCGCCTCGGCAACAGCAGCGCGCCGTCGCGCGACTACCTCGTCACTGTCGACACCACCCCGCCGCCCCGGCCGGTGATCGAGGCCGTGCACGACGACGTGGGTCCGCTGACGGGCCTGGTCCCGGATCACGGCATGACCGACGATGCGTCGCCGACCTTGTCAGGCAAGGCCGAAGCCGGCGCCATCGTGGTGGTGCGCGACGGCCTCGACGTCATCGGATCGAGCGTGGCGGATGGGGAAGGAAATTGGCGTTTCACGCCCGGATCGGCCCTCGCCGAGGCCGAGCACGTGTTCACGGTGATTGCCCGGGATGCGGCGGGCAACAGCAGCATGCCGAGCGAACCTCACACGATACGCATCGACGTATCCGGGCCAGGCACGGTCATGATCGTTCGCGTGATCGACGACGTGGAGCCGCACACCGGTGATGTGCCGAACGGCGGCTTCACGAACGATCCGCTGCCGGCCATGGAGGGTGTCGCCAAGCCGCATGCGCGCGTGACGATCCGGGACGGGAATACGGTGTTGGGCTCAGCGGTCGCCGACGAACAGGGCAACTGGCGCTTCGTGCCGGATGCCGGCCATCGGCTGGCCGAAGGTGCGCATACCTTGCTGGCGCAGTCGACGGATCCGCTCGGCCAGCAAAGTGAGCCGTCGGCGCCGTATTACCTCGTGGTCGATACCGTGCCGCCCGGGCCGCCGACCATCGACCTGGTCTTCGACGACGTGGGCAAGGAGCAAGGTGCACTGGCCAGTCACGACTTCACGGACGACGCCACGCCGACCCTGCAGGGCCGGGCCGAGGTGGGCGCCAAGGTGGAGATCTACGACGGCGGCCTGCTGATCGGTACGACCATGGCGAACCGCGGCGGTCGCTGGAGCTTCACGCCGTCCCGGCCGCTGGACGAGGGCGCGCACGAGTTGACGGTGAAGGCGCGAGACGATGCCGGCAATCTCAGCACCGCGAGCGATGCCTTCGTGGTGAATGTCGATACCACCGGCTGGCACAAGCCGCCGCCGCCCGCCATCCTGGAGGTGATCGACGACGTTGGCCAGGAAACCGGGCCGCTGAAACCCTACGATCGCACCGACGATGCGCAGCCGGTCATCAAGGGTAGCGCGTCGCCGCATGGCGTCGTGTTCGTGTTCGACAATGTGCTCGGCGTGACGCTGCAACTCGGCAGCACGCGGGCCGATGCCGACGGCAATTGGCAATTCGAGCCGGCGCCGCCCCTGGCGCCGCTGGTCGATGGCGAGCACCGGCTCCAGGTGATCGTGCGCGATTCGTCCGGGAGCATCAGCGGGGCCAGCGAGGCGTTTCCCTTCACGGTGCTGGTGGGCGGTGTGGCGAGCGCCGCGGCTATCACGGGCGTGCTCGACGCCAAGCTGCCCGGCAGCGGGAATGTCCCGCACCAGGGCGTGACGGCCGATGAGAATCCGACCTTGATGGGGACGGCGCGGCCCGGCAGCGTCGTACACGTCTATCTCGACGGCGACGAGTTTGCCCGTGTGACGGCGGACGAGACGGGGCGCTGGTGGTTCCGTTCCGACAGCGCGCTGGCGCATGGCGAGCATCGCTTCACGGCGGCCGCGGAGAATGGCGACGGCACGCTCGGCGCGAGGACCGGCGAATTCCTCGTCGACATCGACGTGGTCGCGCCGTTGCCGTCCACCGGCATGTCCTTGCGCGACAACGTGGGGCCGGCACGAGGTGCCATCGCCGACGGCGGCAGGACCGACGACGCGACGCCTGTCTACAGCGGCCATGCCGAGCCGGGTGCGCTCGTGAAGGTCCTGGACGGCGACCAGGTGCTGGGCCAGACGCGGGTCCAGCCCGACGGCACATGGACGTTCCGGCCGCTCGCGCCGCTGGCTGAGGGGGCCCACAGCCTGTCGACCGTGGTGGTGGACGAAGCCGGTAACCCGAGCCCGCGCAGCGAGGCGATCGACTTCAGGGTGGACACCTCGGCGGCGCACAGCCTGCCCGGCATGATCGCGCTCCATCAGGTGCTCGGGCATCAGGGCCTGCTGCAGTCTGGTCAGCCGACCAGCGACGTCACGCCGGAAATCCGGGGCAGGGCGACGCCGGATTCTCTGGTCACGATATTCGCGGACGGGGTGTCGTTGGGCTCGGTGCAGGCCGCATCCGACGGCAGTTGGTCCTTCTCGCCTTCCCATCCGCTGGCCGACGGCGAGTACCGGATCACGGCAAGCTCGGGAACCAGCCCGCAAAGCTGGGCGTTCGATCTGGTGGTCGACACCGAGTCGCCGGAAGTGGCGACGAACCTGAGGGTGTTCGGCAATCAGTCGGACCCGCTCGAACCCGACATGGGCACCATCAACACGATGGAGCAGTTCATGGGCAATGCCGAGCCTGGCGCGGTGATCACGGTCTACGACTACGATCGTGTCATCGGCTCGACGACCGCGGGTGCACATGGCCTTTGGGGTTTCGTGCCGGCGCAGCCCTATTCCCAAGGACGCCACAGTTTGACGGCGGTCGTGACGGACCAGGCCGGCAACAGCAGCGCGCGCAGCGAGCCCCATGAATTCCGGGTCCTGCCGGTCAAGAAGGGGCACAACGAAGCCTGGATCGACGGCGCCGAATGGAAGGATGGCGAGTTGCATTACGGGAGTTGGGCGCACGGCCGCGTGACATTGAAGGGATGGTCGACGAGCGACACCGTCACGCTGTACACCCAGGGGCAGTATTTTCCGGGGGGCCAGGAGTGGGTGAAGCAACGCACGTATCATGTGGACCGCGACGCGGATGGCCGGTTTTCTTTCGAGGTCAACTTCGGCCCGCTGTTCGATCCGATACGTCAGCCACAGCGCTTCCGGCTGGCGGCGGGGGCGCGGGATACACCGTCCCTGCAGACCTTCAAGCTAGTCTCGGCCTCGTTTCCGCCCGGCACATGGCTGTTGAACAAAGAGACCTTGACCGACAATGTCGGTTCTTCGCAAGGATACATCCGCCCCGATGGCGTGACTGACGACGCGATGCCGATCTATCGAGGCAGGGGTGAAAACCTCATCTACATGACCAATAAGGGCACGCTGGTCACGGTCTACGATGGCGATCAGGTGATCGGTCATACGCGTGTCAAGGCCGACAATACCTGGACATTTCGTCCGAGCGAGCCGCTGGCGGACGGCCCCCACAGTTTCTCGGCCACCCTGTCCGATCCGGCGGGAAATACCACCGAGCGCAGCCTGGCACTCAACTTCACGGTCGATACCCGCTCCTTCGGCAACAGTAGCGGCGGCGATCCAGGCGGCGTTCTCGCGATCCAGTCCGTGATCGATCACGAGGGCGTGCTCGTGGGTGCGCTGCAGCCGGGCCAGGCGACCGACGAGCGGAGCCCGGAGATTGCCGGCGTGGCGCTTGCCAATTCACTGGTGAAGGTGCGCGTGGACGGCAAGCAGGTCGGTAGCGTGCTGGCGGATGCCGATGGCCACTGGTCACTGATCCTGCCGGTTGCCTTGTCGGAGGGCCGGCACAACGTGACCGCGTCTTCGGTGGGGCTCGACGGCAAGACCATCACGACGGCGCCATTTTCCCTGGTGATCGATCTCACGCCGCCGGGCCGGCCGACCATCGATTCGGCCATGGACGACGTCGGTCCGATCCAGCGGCCGACTTCATCGGGCAGCCGCATCGACGACAAGACACCCGGCTTCACCGGCCGCGCCGAGCCCGGCTCGCTCGTGATCGTGCGCGATGGCGATACCGTGCTCGGCTCGACGCGGGCCGACGCGGCCGGCAAATGGACCTTCACCTCGATCGTGCGCCTGTTCGACGGCGAACATGTGTTCACCGTCGTCGCGCAGGACGCGGCCGGCCATTTCAGCGATCCGAGCGACGGCTTCAGGCTGGTCATCGACACCGAGGCGCCGCAGCCGCCCGCCATCACCATGGTGATGGACGACGTCGGCTCGCTGGTCGGCAACATCATGGAGTCGGGCGTCACCGACGACACGAAGCCGATGTTCGGCGGCGTGTCGGAGCCTTTCTCGATCGTCACGCTCGAGGCATTGATCGATGGCGAGCGGATCGTGCTCGGTTCGGCGCAGGCGGATGCGCAGGGTGCCTGGTCCGTGGTGCCCGACGAGGACATGGACAGCGGCGTCTACGAGGTGAGGGCCACCGCCGCCGACATCGCGGGTAACGTCAGCGAGCCGTCCGAACCTTATACGCTGCGCATCGATACCAGCCTGCCGCGCGAACCCCTGATCATCGACGTGATCGACGACGTCGGTGCCGATATCGGGCCGCTCAATCACGACGGCAGCAGCGTGACCGACGACGCGCGGCCGCTGGTCAAGGGCATCGCCGATGCCGACGCGCTCGTCTACCTGTATGACAGGGTGGGCACGATGGTGGTCGGGATCGGCAGTACCAGGGCCGATGCGCTTGGTAATTGGCGGTTCGAGCCGGCCGGGGATCTGCTCGACGGCCCGCATGAGATCACGGCTCGCGTAATCGGCGTGACGGGTGTTCTCAGCAACCCCAGCGAGCCGTTCCGTTTCAAGGTCGACACGACCGTGCCGCCGCCGCCGCCCGAGCCGGCCATTACCGCCATCCATGATGATGCCCACCATGTCGTCGCGCCCAATGGTTCGACGGATGCCTTGCGACCGCATATCGTCGGCACGGCGGCGGCCGGCTATCTGGTCTATCTCTACGAGAACGCGCAGGACCTGATCGGCTCGGTGCGCGCCGATGGGCACGGCCGCTGGTCCTACGTTCCGGATCACGATCTGGACGAGGGCGTCCACGCGTTCTCGGTGATCGCGGAAGGGCCGAACGGAGAAATGCTGGGGCCGAGCAATATGTATGTGATCGAGATCGAGGATGCCTGGTATCGACTGGATACGCTGTTCGCCTCGCCGCCGATCGATGACGCCGCGACCGACGCCGCGATGCATGCCACCGCTCGCGAGGTTCCACCGGAGCGACATGTCGCGGATGCGGCAAGCGCCGCGCATGAGGTGCCGGCGGTCGCGGGAGCGCCGGTCACGTCGGCGCGATTGCACGGCGAGGATGCGCCCGATGTCGGTCGACCGGGCAGCCAGCCCATCGCCGAGGCGGTTCGGCCGGAAGCACAGGTGTCGCCGCATGTCCGTGACGCCGCCGACGGCGTCGAGCCGGCATGGCTCGACAGGGCGGCTCATGCTGATCGGCCGGATGCGCTGAAGCTGTCGCTGTCCGATCTGCTGCAGGACGGTTCGCCGGACCTGTTTCCCGCTAACGGCAGCCTGGAGAAGCCGGCAACGGGCGCGGCCGATTTACCGAGACTGGCGAGCGACCTATCCGACCCACGCACGTCGAACGATGCAGCAGGCGCCGGCATGTCCCATCTCTCCCACGACAACGGCGTGCCGCAACTGGACTGGTCCGTCTTGCACGGCATCGACATCCATCCCACCTGAGGTTTCTCCGCCCGCCCGATCGACGCGCAACTGCAAGCAGTTGCGCGTTTTCTGACCGGTCAGCTTTCCGTGATCGGCCGCGCTCCTCAGAATCCTCTGACGAATTTCACGTATTCAGGCTACTTCGCGTTGTGAGGGTACACGGTCGGCAGGCTTTCGCTGCTCCGCGCGCGTCGTGGGCGGCCAAGGTCGGTTTCGTTGCTTTCCGCCGCGTCGGGAGAAAGCAGCATGACCGCGAACACCTTGCCCGGCGGGGCAGACCAGCAGGATGCGATACCCAGGAGCGAAGCGACCTACCAGGACAGCCTGCTGGACTGCGTGAGCTGGCTTTGCGAGCACTATGGCTTCGGCAAGAGCCGCGATGCCATGACGGCCGGCTTGCCCAAGTTCGGCTTCCTGGCCCCGACGATGGTGATCGACGCATTCGCCAACGCCGGCATGCAGGCCGGGATGGTCGAGCGCGAGCTGCGGATGTTGCCGGGCCATCTGATGCCGATGCTGCTGATCCGCAAGGACAAGGGCGGCTGTGTCCTGCTCGGCGTGCGGCGCGACACGGAGTCCGAGCGCCGCGGCGCGCTGCTCTGCCAAGTCTGGATGCCGGAGATCGCGGGCGGGCCCGTCGAGTACAGCGACGAACAGCTCGCCGAACTCTATGGCGGTTTCGCGGTGCTCGTGAAGCCGGCCGCCAAGGTCGACATGCGCGCCGGCGAGCTCACTCCCGAGCCGCTCGGCCACTGGCTGACCCGCACCATCTGGCGCTATCGCCGCTTCTACTACAGCGCGGGCATCGGCGCCGTGCTGATCAACGTGCTGGGCCTGGCGTCGATCTTCTTCACCATGAACGTCTACGACCGCGTGGTGCCGAACCAGGCCTTCATCACGCTCTGGTCGCTGGCGATCGGCGTGGTGATCGCGATGGTGTTCGAGGGTATCTCGCGTCATACGCGAGCTCACCTGATCGACGCCGCCGGCAAGAAGGCGGACCTGGTGATGGGCAGCATGTTGTTCCGCAAGGCCTTGTCGATCCGCATGGAGCATCGGCCGCAGTCCTCCGGCTCGTTCGCGAACCAACTGCGCGAGTTCGAATCCGTGCGTGATTTCGCCACCTCGGCCACCTTGTCGGCCGTCACAGATTTGCCCTTCGTGCTGATGTTCGCCGGCGTGATCTTCGCGGTGGGCGGGCCGCTCGGCTGGATCCCGACCATGATGATCCCGATCATCGTCGGCATCAGCGTGGCCGTGCAGTGGCCGCTCGCGCGCGCGATGAAGGAGAACCTGCGCGAGGCCTCGCTCAAGCAAGGCGTGCTGATCGAATCCATCGAAGGCCTCGAGACGCTGAAGGCGGTCGGCGGCGAGGGCTACATGCAGAAGCGCTGGGAAACCTTCAGCGCGATGCAGGCGGCCACCTCGCAGCGCACCAAGGCACTCTCCTCGCGCGCCATGACGATCGTGCAGTTCCTGCAGCAGGTGCAGACGGTCGTGTTGATCGTCACCGGGGTCTACCTGATCACCGAAGGACGCCTCACCCAGGGTTCCCTGATCGCCTCGGTGATGCTGGCCGGGCGCGCCACCGCGCCGCTCAATGCGGTGATGGGGCTCGCGCTGCGCTTCCAGCAGGCCAAGGCCGCCTTCGAATCGTTGAACCGCCTGATGGACATGCCGTCCGAGCGCGATCCGAGCCGCGAATACCTGGCCGATCCTCCCCTCGCGGGACGCGTCGAGCTCAAGGCGCTGCGCTTCGCCTATCCGGCGCCGCCGATGCAACCCAATCCCGAGATCCTCAAGGGAATCCACCTTGCCATCGATCCCGGCGAGCGCGTGGCCGTGCTCGGGCGCATCGGCAGCGGCAAATCCACCCTGTTGCGCATGATGGGCCGCATGTACATGCCGACCCAGGGCGCGATGTTCCTCGGCGGCCTCGCGGTCGAGCAGATCGATCCGGCCGATTGGCGGCGCGCGGTCGGCTACGTCGGGCAGGACGTGCGCCTGTTCTATGGCTCGCTGCGCCAGAACGTGATGATCGCGCGGCCCGACGCCACCACCGGGGAATTGCTGCGCGTGCTGAAGCTGACAGGGCTCGACGAGGTGGCGGCCCGGCACCCGATGGGCGTGAACCTGCCGATCGGCGAGGGTGGCGCGGGCCTGTCCGGCGGACAGCGGCAACTGGTTGCCCTGGCGCGCACGCTGCTCGGCCGGCCGCAACTGCTGCTGTTCGACGAACCCACCAGCGCGATGGACACGCAGACCGAGGCCGCCTTCATCGCCCACCTCGCACGCGCCACGCAAGGGCAGACGCTGGTGGTGGTCACGCACCGGCCGTCGATGCTGGCGCTGGTCGAGCGCATCGTGGTGGTCGAGGATGGCCGGATCGTGGCGGACGGGCCCAAGGAGACGATTCTTGCCCGGCTCGCCGGCCAGCACGAAGGCACGCCCGATTCCGGCGCGCGTGATGCGGCGGCGGTACCCGCGGTGGCGTCTGCACGGCCCGCTCGCACCATTCGGATGCGGCCCGTGCGCGAGGCGGATGCAGCGCGTCCCGCGGCGCAGGCGCCGAACGAGCCGATGGAGGGCAGCGCATGACTTCGAAGCGCAAGTGGTGGCGCCGCGGCGACAAGCCGACGATGAGCAAGGCCGAGCTCGAGTACATGAGCGACATGCGCGTGGCCTTGCTCACGCAGTCGTCACCGGGCTCGAAGCTGATGCTCCATGTGCTGGCCATGCTGCTCGTCGCGTTCCTGATCTGGGCCCGGTTCGCGCGCGTGGAGGAGATCACGCAGGGCGAGGCCACCGTCATTTCGCGCAGCCGCGAGCAGGTGATCCAGAGCCTCGAAGGCGGCATCCTGGAAGAGATGAACGTGCGCGAGGGCGATATCGTCAGGAAAGGCCAGATGCTGCTGAAGATCGACCCGACCCGCGCGCAGACCAGCTACCGCGAGGCCTATTCGAAGGCGGTGGGGTTGAAGGCGACGCTGGCGCGGCTGCGCGCGGAGGCGTTTTCGCAGCCGCTGGTGTTTCCGCCGGAGGTGCGCGGCGAGACCGAGGTCGTGCAGATGGAAACCAAGGCCTACAACTCGCGGCGGCACGCACTCGACGAGTCCATCGCCGCGCTGGAACGCAGCTACGCGCTGCAGCAGAAGGAAATCGAGCTGGCCGAGCCGCTGGCCGCCAAGGGCTTGATGTCCGACGTCGAGCTGCTGCGCATGAAGCGCACCGCGAACGAGTTGAAGTCGCAGATGGTCGAGCGCCGCAATCGCTACCAGGCCGATGCGAATTCCGAGCTGACGAAGCTGGAGCTGGAGCTCGCGCAGACCAACGAGTCGCTGGTCGGCCGCCGCGATGTGCTGTCGCGCACCAGCGTGGTGGCGCCGGTCTACGGCACCGTGAAGAACGTGCGCGTGAACACGATCGGCGGGGTGATCCAGCCCGGCGAGCACATACTCGAAATCGTGCCGCTGGAAGATCAGCTGCTGGTCGAAGGCAAGATCAAGCCGTCGGACGTGGCTTTCCTGCGGCCGGGGCAGCCGGCGATGGTCAAGATCACCGCCTACGACTTCGGCATCTATGGCGGGTTGAAGGGCAAGGTGAGCTATATCAGCCCCGACACGCTGAAGGATGACGCCAAGGCCGCTGCCGGCAAGGATGCGACCTTCTACCGTGTGCAGGTGCTGACCGACCGCGCTTATCTGGAGGCCGGCGGCAAGCAACTGCCGATCATGCCGGGGATGATCGCGCGCGTCGAGATCCGTACCGGCGAAAAGACCATTCTTGATTTCCTGCTGAAGCCGATCTTCAAGGCGCAGGAAGCCTTCCGGGAGCGATGAGCCATGGCAGCCACTAAACCGAGCCGTGAGCCGCTGGTGGGCGATGGCTTGTTGACCGACCTGCCCTTGCGTCGAACGACGCTGTCGCTGCTGCTGGCGACCGGCGTGTTCGCGGGATCGCACGTGGCCGAGGCGGCCACCGCGACCCGGCCGGCGGATGCCACGAAAGCCCGGCTTGGCGATGTGCCGCTACGCACCGATTCCGTCGACACGGTTTTGACGATTTCCCTGTCCGACGATGACGTGAGCGGCCTCGACGATGCCGAACTGGCGGCTCGCCGGCTGCGGCGGGAGGCGCGTACCGAGCGTGCCCTCAGGATTGCCGCGCTGTGGCAGCAGCGGCGTGTGGCGAAGGCGCACGAGTCGACCGCGCTGTGGCAGCAGCGGCGTGTGGCGAAGGCGCACGAGTCGACCGCGCGCGGCGGGAGCGAGGCAGCGCCTGCTCGACGGGCATCGCCGGCCATGTCGGCGCGTCCGGGCCGGCCAGCGGGGGCCGTCGAGCAGGCGCTGCCCGATTCGGCGCCGCCGCCGAGCCTCGCGCCGGGCGATGCGCGGCCCACACGATCCACCCACGCGTTGGCATCGCCGCCAGTTTCATCGTCAAACGCGGCTGAACCAACATCGGCCGCCGCGCCGGATTGGGCCACGGCGATCCGGTGGGCCGAAACCCGGATGCGGACCCGGGCTCGCACCTTGACGGCCGGTGCGGGAACGCCGCTGCCGCGCAACGACATATCGGCGGGCGGCGCGTCGCTGGCATCGGCCGAAACCGGTCCGATCACGCTGGCGACGATACTCGACAGGGAACGCCTGGCGCGAAGCTTCCCGGAGCGCGACGAGCGTCTGCATCTCGCCGATCCAGGCGAGGCCTCGTCACCGCCATCGGCTCCCTCGCTCTCCGACATGGCCGACATGGGCGACTACTGGGCCGCCGATCCCGCTGCCGCGAGCGGCAGCGCCTCGATGTCACCGCGCGGCGATTTGCGGCCGATCTTCCTCGCCGCGGTGGAAGCCGCCTTCGATCGCAGTCCGCAGGTCCAGTTCGCCTATGCCTCGTACCAGGCCCAGCTCGCCGACGTCGACGAAGCCAAGGGCAAGCGCTGGCCGCAATTGCAGCTGTCATCGCGTTCCAAGTCGGTGGAGTTCGCCGGGCCCGCCAGCAACGCGCCGGGCCAGGGCACGGCGGTCACCGCGAACCTGACCACGTCCGTGTTCGATTGGGGCTATCTGTCCAAGACGATCAAGAGCCGCAAGCAGACGGCCGACGCCGGCAAGGAGTTCTACGACGCGCAGCGCGAGAACTCGGCGTACACCGTGGCCACCACCATGGTCGAACTGGCCAAGCAGCGGCAGCTGATCGGCATCAGCCAGCAGTTCGTGGACAGGATGCAGCAATTGGTGACGATGCTGAGCCAGATCGTCGAGATCGACCGCGGCCGGGCCAGCGAACTGACCCAGGCGCGCGCGCGCTTGCTGCAGGCGCTGGCTTCCCGCGACACGGTGGCGGCGAAGGCGCGCGATACCGAACTGACGCTGCGCAAGCTGATTGGCGACCTGCAACTGCACTTGCCCTCGTCGTCCGCCTGGAATATCGAACCGGCCCGCCTCGAACGCCTGCTCTCGAACATGAACCAGCATCCGCAGATCCGCCAGGCGCGGGCCGAGGCGCAGGCGGCGCGCTCGCTGGCCGACGCGGTGAAGGCCTCGTCGCGGCCCGCGGTCAACTGGGTGGTGAGCAAGACCACCGGCCGCGATATCGCCGATCGCCGGCAGCCTTTCCAGACCATGCTCACGCTGAGCTGGAACGCCTTCCAGGGCGGCTCGGCCAGGGCCGCGCAGCAAGCCGCCCTGGCACGGGCCCAGGCGAGCGAGCGCAAGGTCGAACAGGCACGGCTCGACCTGGAATACGCGATCCGCGCGGCCGACGAGGATGCGCGCACCCTGCTCGAACGCTCGACGCTCTATGGCGACCTGGTCGACGAGACCGACCGCGTGCGCAAGGCCTTCTTCGATCAGTGGTATCACCTGGGCAAGCGCACCCTGCTCGACGTGCTGCAGGCCGAGAACGACCATTACGGCAATCGCGTCAGCGAGATCACCACGCGCTTCGATGGTTACGAGGCGGTGTTCCGCGAGTTGAGCAGCGCGGGCGAGCTGATGAGCTGGCTGAAGGGGACCGTATGAATTCGATTCCGCATGACGTGCCGTCCCTGGCGATTGCCCTGCTCGACTCGCACGAACTGGTTCGCTTCGCGCTTCGCACGCGTATCGAGCAGGAGCCGGGGTGGGCGGTGGCGGGTGCATTCGGGCTGGCCGACGAGCTGCTGGGTGCGCTGGCCGCCGGCGCCAACTTCGAGATCGTGGTGATGAATCATGTGCTCGATGCCAGCGACGGCCTCGATCTGGTGTGGGCCTTGCGCGCCGGCTACCCGGCGATGCGCATCCTGATCTGCTCCGAACACGAGCGCGCGAATACCATCGCGCGCCTGTTCCAGCTGGGCGTGCATGGCTTCATCGGCCGCACGCAATCGCTCGACGATCACATCGAGGCGGTTCGCAAGGTGGCGGCCGGGAATACCTACTTCAGCGCGCGGGTGATGGGGACACGGCCCGCACCGGGCGGGTTCGCGCTGCCGGTTTCCGCTTCGTCAGGCATGCAGACGATCGACGATGCCGCCACGCTGCTCATGCATCCCGATCTCACCACGCGCGAGCGCACCGTGTTGGAGTATTGCCTGGAGGGCTTGTCGATCTCGCAGATCGCCGATCGCGTCGGGCGCGGCTACAAGACCATCAGTTCGCAGAAGCAGGCGGCGTATCGCAAGCTGGGCGTGCGCAACGATGCCGAGCTGATCGCGAGGCTGTCGCATCACGAGCGAGGGACGCAGGGACGGGAGTGAATGGCGCTGCACGACGATCGAGATGTCGCCGAGCAAGGTGGTTGTGATCGATGCCGCCTAGATATCGTCGCCGGCTTCGTCGGTTCCCGACATCACCAATCGATATCCGGATCCATAGACGGTGACCAGCCGCGCGCCGTGTCTGCCATCCAGTTCCAGCCGCCCGCGTAACCACGAGATGTGCGTGTCGAGCCGCCGGCTCGACGCGGCGACCAGCGAGCCCCACACGAGCTGGCTCAAATGCGCGCGATCGAGGTTGCGTCCTGGATTCATGAAGAATGCAGCGAGGACCTGGAAATGTTTCTCGGTCAGATGATGCTCGCGGCCGGCGACACGCACGCAGCGCGTTGCGGCATCGAATTCGAAGCTGGCGGCACGCCATTGACGGTTGCGCGTGGACTGGTGGTGGGACCATTTCAGCCAGGCTGCCATCCGTGATGTGATCTCGCCTTCACGCAGGGCGCTCGACAGATGCTCGTTCGCGCCGGCGTCGAGACTTGCACGTCGCGAGCTGGCCAATTCGAGCCGGCTGACCGTCACGATCGGCGTGATGTCGCCGAACCGGTTGCGTAACTGACGAATCGCATCGATGGTCCGCTCGCAGGTGGTTTCGCATTGCAGAATGAACAGGTCGAACACCTGCAGATTGCAGGCCGACAGCAACTGGTGCGTTTTATCGAAACGGGTGCGCCGGTAGCCGGCCGCTTCCAGCAGGCCCTCGATGTGCCAGTGGCTCCGGCCATCTTCGTGAAGGCCGGCCCAGGGATCCGAGGTGGGCCAACGCCACAGATCGATCATCAGGATCGCGACCGACGGCGAACCGGTTTCAGCCATGATGCCGTGGTGCGAGGCGCGTGTGGTCCCGTGCCGGAACGCCGCGGCAAAAGTGAATGAACGAGTGAGCGAACGGGCGATGAATCATGGGCAGGCCGCGGTGAGCGCGGGACATGAAACGCGATGCGATGAAAAAAATCCCGCCGTCGAGGCGGGATGAACACTACCAACAGGGTGTGGCTTCCTGCCGGGGGACAGGGAGCCAACACATTCATTGTGGCCGCTTCGCATCGAGCGAGGTATCGGCCGGGTCTGAAAGTTCGGCGTCAAATCCCCATCGTCGCGTCCTCTGCGGCCAGCGCGGCCTTCACCGACGTGCGAGCACCGACCCGTGCCACGAAACTCGCCAGCGCCGGCCAGCGCGCGATGTCGATCGAGAAGAACGGCAGCCAGGCGAGCACGGTGTAGAGATACGCATCGGCCACGCCGAAGCGTCCATGCAGGTAATCCCGCCCGGCCAGCGCGGCTTCCATCGTGTCGAGCCGCTTGAACAGCTTATCCCGGAACATCGTCTTCACGTCCTCCGGCAGCGCCGTATTGAACAGCGGGCTGCAACCCGCATGGATTTCCGCGGTGATGAAGTTGAGCGTTTCCTGCAGTCGCACGCGAGCCCAGCTTCCGGCCGGCGGCGCCAGTTGCGCCTCGGGTTTCAGGTCTGCCAGATACTGCAGGATCGCCGGCCCCTCGGTGAGCACGTCGCCGTTGTCGAGCACGAGGGCCGCCACGTAACCCTTGGGATTGATGTCGAGAAAATTCCCGCCTTCCGAGGTCTGCTTGGTCTTGTTGTTGACCCGAACCAGGTCGAACGGCAAGCCGAGTTCGTGCAACACGATATGGGGAGACAGCGAGCAGGTATTGGGCGCGAAGTAGAGCTTCATGGCGATCGTTCGAATAAGAGGTGGGATCAGGAAAGCGATAAGGAAATGATGGCGGGAAAATCGATTCGACTGACAGCATCGCAGCGTCGCCATATTTCCGACAAATGACATCTCGCCGGGCAGGACATGAGAAATTCTCATGCGCTAGAATCGACGCGCCTGATCGGCCCGGTTTCGACACCGGGGCCGGAGCGGCCTTCCCGTCTTCGACGGCTCCATTTCCTTGACCACATTCCATGGCGGCAAGACTTCCCTCGCTGAACGGCCTGAAGGTATTCGAATGCGCGGCACGCCATATGAGCTTCACGCGCGCGGCGGCCGAGTTGAATGTCACGCAGACGGCCGTCAGTCACCAGGTCCGTCGGCTGGAGGATGAGCTGGGCATTCGGCTGTTCCGGCGCCTCAGGGAGCGCCTGGAACTGACGCCGGCCGGGCAGGCATACCTGCAAGGCGTGAGCCTGGCCTTCGAGCAATTGCGCTTCTCGACTGAACAGCTAAGCGAAGGCGGCCGCGACACCACGCTGACCATCAGCACGCTGGCCACGTTCGCCTCGAAATGGTTGCTGCCGCGTCTCGGCTCGTTTCGCCGCGCTCATCCCGGCATCGATATCCGCATCGGCGCCTCGACCGATTTCGTCGACTTCGTGGCCGGCGGTTCGGACGTGGGAATTCGCTATGGTCACGGCGACTGGAAGGGGCTGCGCTGCGACCGGCTGATGGGCGACGAGATCCTGCCGGTTTGCAGCCCGAGCTTGCTGGCGGGAGGGCCGGCGCTGGTCGAGCCTGCCGATCTGGCACATCACACCCTGCTGCAGGTCAATGGCGTGACGGCCGACGATTGGCCACGTTGGCTCGAAGCGGCGGCGCTGCCCGCCCGTCTAGCGGGCAGCGCACGCATGAGCTTCGATCTCGCGCTGCTGGCGGTGCAGGCAGCGGTCGACGGGCAGGGCGTTTGCATCGGACGGCGCGCCTATGTCGAGGACGACCTGCGCGCCGGACGGCTGGTGGCGCCGTTCGACCTGGTGGCGACTACCGACCGTGGCTTTTATCTGGTCTCGCCGGTCGAATTCGCGGATAGCGCCAAGGTGACGGCCTTGCGCGACTGGTTGCTGGAAATGGCGAGAGATTGATATCGGTACGGCCGTCTGCCGTCCGCGTCAGGCTGCCGGCGGCGCGAAGGCCTGTTGCGCGGCCACCGTGTCGAGCGACTCGCGCAGCAGCTTGATCTTGCCGCCCTCCGCGACCAGCCGGCCCGCGTACATCTGCCGATAGACCTTGCCCGTCGAGGGCACCAGCGCCTCGACCGAGTATTCGCCGAAAACCTGCTCGGGCGTGTCGATCAGGATGCGCACGTCCTTGAACGCGAAGTCCGGCACCTTGGCCAGCAGCGAGGCGATGAACTTCTCGATCGCGGCCGGACCCTTGGCGCCGGTGCTCGGCGCGCCGAGGCTCGTCAGGTACGGCAGTTCGAGCACGCCGTCCTCGGCGAACAGCGCCGCGGCCGCCTTCGGGTCGCGTACCTTCTCGATGTAGTGGCGCAGCAGCGCCGATGCCTGTTCCATGCTGTTTTCTCCGTTGAGCGGCCGCCGCGCGATGCATGCCTCATGCCCATCGCGGGCGGCCGGGTATCGATCGACCGGGCGTTTCAGACCTGGGCCTGGCCGCCGTCGGCGGTGATTTCCGCGCCGTTGATGAAGCTCGAATCGTCCGAGGCGAGGAAGCTGACCACCTTGGCGATCTCCGACGGATCGGCCAGGCGGCCGATCGGCACCAGCGAGGCGAGGTAGGCGAGCAGGCCGTCCTGGCCTTCCTGGGTATCGCCGCCGAGCTCGGCCAGGCCGATGGTGCGCGTCGAGCCGGGGCTCACCACGTTGACGCGGATGCCGCGCTCCTTCAGGTCCAGCACCCAGCTGCGTGCCAGCGCGCGCACGGCGGCCTTCGAGGCGCCGTAGATGCTGAAGGCCTGGGTACCCGTCGAGCCCGCGATCGAGCCGTTCAGGATGATCGAGGCGCCTTGCGGCATCAGCGGCAGGGCCTTCTGCACGGTGAACACCACCGCCTTGACGTTGCGCTCGAAGGTGTCGTCGAAATGCTGCTCGCTGATCTCGCCGAGCGCGGCCATCGAGCCGCCGCCGGCGTTGGTGAACAGCACGTCGAGTCGGCCTTCGGTGGCGCGGATCGTCTCGAACAGCGCGTCGAGATCGGCCGAGCGCGTCACGTCGCTGCGCACGCCGCGCACGCCCTGGCCGAGCGCCGCCACCGCCTGGTCGAGTTCCGCCTGGCGGCGGCCCGTGATGATGACGCGCGCGCCTTGCGCCGCCAGGTCCTTCGCGGTGGCCAGGCCGATCCCGCTCGTGCCGCCCGTTACCAGTGCCACCTTGCCTTCCAGTCGCTTGCTCATGATCTTCTCCGGTTGATGAGTGTCGATGGCGTAACGATAAATATTTCCTTGTCAGAGAAAAATAGCCATTCTTCGAATTGATTTTCCATGTGTGTGGATAATAGATAGACTGGCGCCTGACCGGAAAAAGGAAAGGGCATGGACCAATTGCTGGCGTTACGCGTTTTCGTGCGCATCGCCGAGTCGGGCGGCTTCGGCAAGGCCGCCGATACGCTCGACGTGCCGCGCGCCACGGTATCGAAGCTGATCCAGGAGCTGGAGACGCATCTGCGCGTGAAGCTGTTCCAGCGCTCGACGCGCAAGGTGGTGGTGACGGAGGAAGGGCAGAGCTATTACCGCAACGCCGTGAAGCTGCTGGCCGACCTCGACGAGATGGACGGGCGCTTCGCCGATGTGCACGGCAAGCCGCGCGGGCGTGTGCGCGTCGATATCGGCTCGTCGTTCGCGAACCTGATCCTGCTGCCGCGCCTGCCCGAATTCCGGCGCCGCTTCCCCGACATCCAGCTCGACGTGGGCGTGAGCGACCGGCATGCCGACCTGATCGGCGAAGGTGTCGATTGCGTGATCCGCGGCGGTGAGCTGAGCGATGCCTCGCTGGTCGCGCGGCGCATCGCCAGCCTCGGATGGGGCACCTACGCCAGCGCGGCCTATCTCGCCGAACGCGGAACACCGGGGCATCCCGACGATCTGCGCGAAGGGCATGAACTTTCCGGCTATTTTTCCTCGCTGACCGGCCGGCCGTTCCCGATGCTGTTCGAGCGCGGCGGCGAACGGTTCACGGTCGAGCCCAAGGGCGCGCGCGCGGTCTGCGTGAACGAAAGCACGGCGCATCTGACCTCGCTGGTCAGCGGGCTCGGCATCGGCCAGACCTTCGCCTTCATGGCGCAGCCGGCGGTGGCACGCGGCGAGCTGGTGCGGATCCTGCCGAAGTGGACGCGGCCGGTGCAGCCGGTGCATGTGGTGTTCGCGCAGGCGCGGTACAACAGCGCCCGCCTCAGGGTGTTCGTGGATTGGGTGGTGGAGCTGTTCGCGCCATACGACAGCCGCCCGGGAGCGGGCCCGGCGCGCTAGAGCTTGCGCGTGAGGTAATGGAAGCAGGCGGTCCTGAGGATGGAGCGCTTTTCGTTTGCGTCGCCGGCCGTTTTTCGCGATTCGTCCACCGTGGACAGGAACGGAACGACGAAGCCGGGGCCATACGCGGCATGCATGGATCGCGCCACCTCGAGCGAGGCCTTGCCGAGCCAGATCCGGTCGCGCCAGTCGCATTTCATCTGGTGTTCGTCGATCCAGCCGTGAAGCAGGGCCACCAACTGCGCGACGGGTAGCCACGAATCCAGCTGCTGCTTCGCGGCCAGCTGGGCGACGACGAGAAAGTACAGCAGGGTGACGTACTTCACGAGTGCTGGCTTTCCGGCCGGGCTGGGCGCCATGTCGCGATCATCGGTCTGGCTGTTGCTGCGTTGCCAGCCATTCGATCGTCGCCGACTTCCGGGACAGGATGCCTTCGCAGACGAACTTGGTTTCGAAGAATCCGGTGGATTCCGCGGTCTCGATCAGCTCGGCGTAGAGCTCGACTTCGCGCAGCATGTCCTCGCGCAGGTCGAGCAGCGCGTGAGTGTCCTGCGCATTGGTGGCGCCGGGGTTCACGTGTGCCGGGCTCGTCGAGGTATCCGGCGATCCGGGAAGCGTCGAGGTCTGGGTATCCTCGATCCGGCTCACGGCGGCGCTCAGCAGGCCTTGTTGCTCGATCGTCTGGGCAAGCAGGGTTTGCATCGCCTGGCCTCCAGCGGCGTGCGAATCCTGGGCCAGGAGATGCCGCAAGCGGCGCTCCATTCCCTCTCCCGAAGCGTGAGCCTCGCGAAGCAGGTGCAGGAGATCGTTTCGATTCGGTGAGCTGGCGTCGGTGTTCATGCGGATGAGATGCCTTGGAAGATCAGGAGCGTGACGGGGGACGACCGACGGCGGGGTTGCCGTCGACGCTCAGCGCTTTCTCGATGGCGGCGATCAGCTCGAGCGCATCGTTGCGATCGAGCATGAATCCGCGATTGCCATACTCGCAGCCGAACGCGTAGTAGGTCGGCAGCAAGGTGACCCGGTCGAGCGCGGGATTGAAGTCGACTTCGCAACGCGTCAAGGCGAAGTAGGTTCGGCCTGCCACTTGCCTGGCTTCCATGTCGTGTTCCTCAATACAGCTTCGGTGGCAGTTTCGCGCGCCTGAGCCGGGCGCGTTGCCGGGATACCGCGCTGGCGAGCTTGCGCTTGCGTTGCGTGGTCGGCTTCTCGTAGGCGCCTCGGGCGCGCAGTTCCTGGATCAGGCCGGTTTTCTGGATTTCGCGGCGAAATCGACGCAGCGCGACCTCGACGGGTTCGTCAGCCTTCAGCACGACTTTGGTCATATTTGCCTGGTGAAAAGTTATGAGGGCATCCAGTTCTCGCCGTCGTGCCGGTCGATCACGCCTTGTGCGAATTCGAGCGAGGCGCGACGCGCGGCACCGGCGGTCAGGAATGGGGATGCCTCGCTCAGCTTGAAGGTGTCGCTGCAGGTCAGCTCGGTGCCGCGCAGGCAGATCTTGACGGCCGCGTCGAAGCCGTCGTCATAGTTGCGGCCCGAGCCTGCGGCCGGCTTGGCGTGGGGATAGATCAGCGGATAGATCTCGAATCCGCGATAGAGGTGCATGCTCATGTTCGCCTCCTGGCGAGCCGCGTGGGCTGAAGCAATGAATCGTGACGGGCTGCCGGCGCGTGGCGTGGCTGGCAGCGGGTGATGAGAGAGACAGTCGAGTGATCGACGAGCGGGACAGGGGATGAGGAACGTCGGGGCGGAGAGGCCCGGCGAGAGGCATGTCCCCGAAGCGTGATTCATCATACTCCGCTTGTTCGGCGAGAAACGGCGCCGCGCGCAATTTATATTTGGCTCGGCCGGGGCCCTCGCCGCGTTCGCTCGCGAGCGAGCAGGCAAGCAGGTGAGCGTCCTGCCCCCGATCCTCGGCGCGCGATTCCTGGGTACGACGAAGCGATGCCGCGAGCGAAATCACTTGACCAATTCGGCCGTTACGCGTAAGGTCTGCCGCTGAAGTCTACAAGAAGCGCGATTGCTGCTCATCACTGACCGCTCCACCGCGGTATTCGTTGTCCTCTCCCTCCTTGATTCTTTTGCGTGCTCGAACAGGGCGCGTGGCTCTGTACGTCTACTCAATATCAAAGGATTTTCATGGACACCGGTATCGTCAAGTGGTTCAACGACAGCAAGGGTTTCGGCTTCATCGCGCCGGACAACAGCAAGGATGATCTCTTCGCTCACTTTTCCGAAATTCGCGGTGACGGCTTCCGCACCCTGGTCGAAGGCCAGCGCGTGAGCTTCGAAACGAAGATGGGCCCCAAGGGGCTCCAGGCGAGCAACATCAAGGCACTCTGATTCACCTGTCCCGTCATTGGAGAAGCGAATTTGGCAAAGGAAGAACTACTGGAACTGGATGGCGTCGTCGACGAAGTGCTGCCCGACAGCCGCTATCGCGTGACGCTCGAGAACGGCGCCGTGGTGGCCGCTTATGCATCGGGCCGCCTGAAGAAGAATCACATCCGCATTCTTGCCGGTGATCGTGTTCGGCTCGAGATGTCGATGTACGACCTGACCAAGGGCCGTATCAACTATCGGCACAAGGACGAACGCGCCTCGATGGGCGCGCCCAGCCCCAGGAACTTCCGGCGCTGACGCCAGGCGCATCGACGGGCACGGCACGGCTCTCGTGCCGGCGCGTCGACGCGCTCCCGCTTCAAGTGCGATTGGCGGATACGCCCGTATCCGCGTCGCTCGCTCGTGGATCTTCACGCAGTTTCAAGTCTCGCCCGATGCGAGCCTGGCCTGATCCCGCCAGCAACCTATCCACTCGCCGTGCCCATCGCGCCGGCAGTGCTATCCCTGAACAGCAGGATTCCTGACCATCCATCGGCGCCATGCCGAGCCCGTGTCACACCCAATCCATGCTCATGAAATTTTCTACTTATCATGCAAGTCACGACTACTCGACACTACCGCGGTTATGCGGTCTCGCCCTCGGTCCACCGTCTTCCTGACGGCAGCTTTTCCTCGAACCTGACGCTCCGGCGCGTGGAGCGCCACGGCGAACCGGCACTCTACGAGTTCTACTCGCTCGATTACTTCGGCACCGAAGAGGCCGCCCTGGGTTATTCCGATCGCTGGGCCAGCCAGTGGATCGACACGCGCGGCTGAATTCGCGCCGCCAAGCCAAGCCCGCCGCGCGCGCTCAACCGTGAGCTGCCTGCAGCCAGGCCCGGGCCCAATTCCGGGCATAGGCGATCGCGTCCTCGCGCAGCTCGAAGCCTGCCAGATCCCCACTCAGGTACACATCGTATTCGACGCCATCCAGGCGATTCGAACTGATGCGCGCGTGCGCGATATATTCGCCGTCCGCGCGACGGGGTGTCGGATCGACACGAAACTCGTTTGCCATGGTCGACATGGAATCCCTCCTTTCGCCGGATCGGTCAGGCGTCGCCGACACACAGCAGCGCCATGATCTCGCTGGCCTCGCGGTCGGTCTGCCTGTTGCCCGCGCCATTCCTGCCCAGGCTTTCGCGGATCGACGCGAACATCAGGAAGGTGTCGACGTCCACCTCGCAGCGTCGCTCGCCGATCAGGCGTTGCAGCTCGGCTTGCGCGCTGGCGGGCAGATGCCGGTCGACGAAGGCTGAGCTGTCGCTTCGAATCGATCGAAGCAGTTCGGATTTTTTCATGGCGTGACTCCTGCATCCCCGGCGCGCGGCTGGAGCAAGGCTGATCGGGCGTATCGGCACGAGGTTGTGCCGCTTGGCGGGCGTGATCCGGAGGCGGGCAGGACGGTGAGCTGGCCCCCTGGAACAAGGGGCTGGGCCGCATGGGTTGCGGCGGGCCGATCGTCAACCGGGATCGCGGTGCTGGATCGGCCACGGCCCGGCGAAATCGCGCATTGCCGCGCAAGCCGGGCGCGATGCCGTCGACAGGAGGACGGCATCGCTGCGAACCATGCTACGCGTCTCGCCATGTTTGTACAGCTTAATTTTGTAAGGGCGGAACGCGGGTTCAGCCGAACACCGGCAAGGCCAGGAACAGCTTGATGACGAGGGAGGGATGCCGCAGCGCGGCCTACTTCCTCTCCGGCAGGAACCAGTTCATCAACAACGCGCACAGCCCGCCGGTGGCCACGCCCGAAGCCAGCACGTTCTTCAGCGCATGCGGCAGATTGGTGAGGATTTCCGGGACCTGGGAGACACCCAGCCCGAGCGCCAGCGATACCGCGATGATCAGCAGCGCGCGCCGGTCGAGCTTCACGCCGGCCAGGATGTTGATGCCCGAAGCGGCCACCGCGCCGAACATCACCATTGCCGCGCCGCCCAGCACCGGCTCCGGCACCGCCTGCAGCACGCCGGCCACCGCCGGGAACAGCCCCAGCACCACCAGCATGCCGGCGATCCACACGCCCACGTGGCGGCTGGCGATGCCGGTCAGCTGGATCACCCCGTTGTTCTGCGCGAACACCGAACTCGGGAAGGTATTGAACACGCCGGCCAGTAGCGAGTTCGCGCCGTTCACCAGCACGCCGCCCTTGATTCGTTGCATCCACAACGGTCCTTCCACCGGCTCGCGCGACACCTTGCTGGTGGCCGTCACGTCGCCGATCGCCTCCAGCGAGGTGACCACGTAGATGATCAGCATCGGCACGAACAGCGACCACGAGAAGCCGATGCCGAAATGCAACGGCGTGGGCACCTGGAACAGCGCGGCCTCGCGCGCGCCGGTGAAGTCGAGCCGGCCCATCGCGGCGGCGGCGAGATAGCCGACGGCCAGCGCGATCACCAGCGCCGTGCTGCGCACCCAGACGATCGGCACGCGGTTCAGCACGACGATGGTGCCCAGCACCAGGCAGGACAGCGTGAGGTTCTGCGCGCTCGCGAACGTGCCCTTGGCCATCGCGCCGTAGCCGCCGCCCATGCTGACCAGGCCGACCTTGATCAGCGTGAGGCCGATCAGCAGCACCACGATGCCGGTCACCAGCGGCGTGATCAGCCGCTTGATGAAGGGCAGGATGCGCGACACCGCCATCTCCACGAAGGAGCCCGCGATCACCACGCCGAAGATGGCGGCCATCACCGTTTCCACCGGCGTGCCCTGCTTCACCATCAGGCTGCCGCCGGCGATCAGGGGGCCGACGAAGTTGAAGCTGGTGCCCTGCACGATCAGCAGGCCCGCGCCGAGCGGGCCGAAGCGGCGGCATTGCAGGAAGGTGGCGATGCCCGAAATCACCAGCGACATCGACACGATCAGCGTGGTGTCGCGGGTCGGCACGTTCAGCGCCTGGCAGATCAAGAGGCCCGGCGTGACGATCGGCACCAGGATCGCCAGCAGGTGCTGGAGCGCGGCGACGAAGGCCACCGCCGGCGAGGGGCGGTCGTTGGGGCCGTAGACGAGATCGTGGACGGGGGCGTCGTCTGCGCCGTGGTGTGCGGGAGCGGAAGGCATCGCTGGGTGGGCAGGTTGAGGTGAATGCGTGGAAAGTGCGGAATTCTAACGGGTCGGGCGGCCGTGACCGATCGCCGGCCGCGCGCGCAGGTGAGCGCGAAGAATGTCCGGCGCTCCGGAACGACGAGTCAGCGGCGCCCGGGCCTTGCGGGCAGGCACGAACCCGCGCCGTGACGCGGCGCGCGGTCGAGCCGGTCGCGCTGGCGGCTCCGCCGCCCCGGCATCACCCGGCGGCGGGGCCGCCCGGCCTCACTCGTCGTCCGAGTGCGCGTGCGGCTTGAGGTGATCCGGCACCACCAGCAGCATGTTCTGCAGGTCGTTCGGATGCAGCACGCCCATGCCGTGCAGCGCGCCGCCCGGCTGCATATGGCCGGCAATGGTCGCGACCGTGTTCTTGATGAGGCCGCTCTCGGATTCCGGCAGCTTGCCGGCTTCCTTCATCAGCGAATCCATCACCGGCTGCCAGTGGCTCGCGGGCGTTTCCGACATCAGGTTCGGCATCCAGCCGATCATCACGTCGAGCGCCACGGCCGTTTCCCTCGGCGAACGCGCTTCCGGCGGGATCTGCGCGAGATGGCCGAGCACGGTGTGGATGTTCGCGGTGCCGTCGCGCATCGCCTCGGGGCCGCCGGAGAAGCTCGGGTGGAAGGCGTGCTCGCCCAGGCCCTTCAGCACCTGCATGCGCGCCTCGGGCGGCAGGGTATGGACCTGGTCGCTGATCGCCTTGAACGCGCTCTGGTGCGCTTCGCGCGTATCGACCTTTTTCAGCAGCTCGGCAAGCCTTGCCATCGTGGCCGCGCGCAATTGCACCGGCTCGATGTGCTGGGTGGCCGCGATCGCGTCGTGCATGTCCTTGCCCGAAAGCGAGGCGTCATCCATCTTCGTCATCGCGTTGTCGAGCTGGACCACGGCCTGCGCGGCCACCATCGGCCGGTCGGCCTGGTTCAGCTCGGCCACGCTCACGCGGCCCGCGTTGGCGTCGCTGATCGGGCGGCCGCCCATCAGTTGCAGCAGGTCGTCGATATGGCCGGGGCCGGACGCGCCGAACTGGCTCATCACCGTGAGTTGGCTGGCCCATTGATTGGCGTTCTGGCTCGGTTCGGGCGGGAACTGCGAATAGCCGGGCAATGGTTCCGGCGCCGAGTAGGCCGGCAAGGTCGCACCGGGCGCCATGGGGGGAATCCCGATCGGCGGCATGGGCGGACGCGGAGGTGCCGGCGGCGGCGTTTGCGGGCGCGCTTGCGCGGCCGTCGGCCGAGGCGGCACGGGCGGCGGCGGTGTCTGCGGGCGCGCCTGGGGACTCGTCGGCCGAGGCGGCACCGGTGGCGGCGGCGTCTGGGGACGCGCCTGGGTGGTCGTCGGACGCGGCGGAACCGGTGGCGGTGGCGTCTGGGGACGCGATTGCATGGCCGGCGGTCGCGGCGGCGGGGGAGGGGGCGGCGGCGTCTGCGGACGGGCAGGCGCGGCGGATGTCTCGACGGGGCGCGGCGGCACCGGCGGCGGCGAGGACGATTGCGCGGGCGACTGCGCCGAGGTGGACGGCGATGCCACCTCGGGATACGGCCCCGGGCCGAACAGCGATTCGTAGGACGGCGGTGCGTCGTCGTGCTGCGGCTGTGCGCTATCCGCGCCATCCGCAACCGGCGGGCGCGGCGCGGCGGGCTCGGCGCCGTCCGAACCGGCCAGCAGCGCCGCCATGTGCGGCGACATCGGCAGTTGCGAGCCCTCGGCCGAACCGGCCGAATCGTGCGACGCCGAACTGGCCATCGATTCCAGGCTGGCCCGGCGCTGCCTCAGGTTCGCGCTCGGCGTGGTGACGCGTTGCTGCCGCCGCAGCGTGTTCAGCGCCTGCAGCGAGCCCGATCCGGCGCCCTGCTGGCTCGCCGCGCCGCTGGCCCGTGGCGAGGGGCCGTTGGTCTGTCGACTCTCCCCGCCGGTCGTGGTGGACGGCTGGTTGATCCGGGTCGAGTTGGTGACTGACGGAGGCGGCATGGACAGCGGTTCCCGTGTATGAGCCAGAGGGCGTGGTGACGGATCGTCGATCGGCGCGAAGGGCGGCGGTCCGGCGTGACGCCTCGGGACAATACCGGCCAGATAGCAGGTTTAACGCGGCGAGGCAGCGAAGCGGGCGGCGAAGACGAACCACGATCGCGAAACGCGAAGTTTCGGCGCGTGGGCAGCGCGCGCGTCGGGAAATCGTAAGGAGGGGGTGAAGCAGGAAGCCGCGAAGCGCGATGGCCCGGGCCTGGGCGGCCCGGGCGCGATGGCATTCAGTTCGTGCCGGTCCGCATCGGCAGCGCCTTCACGCCGCGCAGGTTGTTGCGGTGATGCCATTCGAGCCGGTCCAGATCGACCGGGCTCAGCTTCGGGAAGCGCGCCAGCATCGCGCCGATCGCGGTTTCCAGTTCCATCTGCGCGAGCCGCGCGCCCAGGCAGTAGTGGATCCCGCCGCCGAAGCTCAGCGAGGCCTTGGCATTGGCGCGGCGGATGTCGAGCCGGTCCGGGTCGGCGAACACCGCCGGATCGCGATTCGAGGCGCCCACCAGCAGGAACAGCAGGGTGCCGCGCGGCAGCGCATGGCCTTCCAGCTCGAGATCCTCGAACACGGTGCGCACCACCACCTGCACCGAGCTGTCGTAGCGCACCAGCTCGGCCACGCCGCCCGGCACCAGCGCCGGATCGGCCGCCATCGCCGCGAGGCTTTCCGGGTTGCGGAACAGCGCGATCATGGCGTTGCCCATGGTGTTCGAGGTGGTCTCGTGGCCGGCGATGAACAGCAGCATCACGTTGGCGATCACCTCCTTCTCGTCGAAGGTCTCGCCCTCGTCCTCCACGCTGATCAGCGCCGAGACCAGGTCCGTGCCGGGCTGGCGGCGACGTTGCTCGATCACGCCCTCGAAATAGGCCTCCAGCGCCAGCGCGCCTTCGTTGGCTTCGGCCAGCATGTCCTCGCCGAGCGGCGCCAGGTCCAGCGCCGAGGCCACGCAGCTGGCCGCGCGGCCCAGGCGCGCGCCGTCCTCGAAGGGGATGTCGAGCAGGCGGCAAATCACGTTGAGCGGCTGCGGCAGCGCGTAGTCGGCCACGAAGTCGAACTCGGGCTTGGCGGCGATCGCATCGAGCAGTTCATGCGTGGAGGCCTCGACGATCTCGCGCAGGTTCTCGATCTGCCGCGCGTTGAAGGCCTTCATCAGCAGCTTGCGCAGCCGCGTGTGCACCGGCGGGTTCATCATCAGGAACATCCGGCTCAGCACCTGGAACACCGGCATGCCGACCCGCTCCTCGCCGTAGCGCACGCGCACGCTCTCCAGGTAGGTCTTGCCGGCGCGGCGCTCGCGCAGCAGCGCGTCGATCAGCGCGTAGTCGCCCGTCACGCGCACGTTCGGCGCGAGTTCGAGCAGGGCGCCCTTGGCGCGCAACTGCGCATAAAGCGGGTAGGGATCGGCGAAGAAGGCCGGCGAGGAGAAGGTGGCGAAGTTCATGGGGCGGTCGCGGGGCGGATGAGGAAGTATTGTCCATAACGCCCGGCCGCGGCAGTCCATTCCACGGGATGGAAAATTTTCTCGATTCGTCCGGCAGGTCGGCGCTTCGCCCCCGTGCTTGACGCGGGAGCGTCAGCGAAGCGAAAGCGCCGGAGCGTGGGCGCCGCCGCGCTTGCCTCCTGCCGCCGTCACGGCTTGCGGCCGAAGGCCTCGCGCAACGCCCGCTTGGAACGCTCCAGCGTCGTGCGCCGCGATTTCGGCAGGTTGCGGCCGGCCCGGTTCACGTAGAAGTTCAGCATCGACATGGCCGACTGGAACGGCGAGGCCTTGCGGCGCCGGCTGTGCTCGGCCGAGCGCTTGAGCGAGGCCGCGATCGCCTTCGGATCGTCGGACTTGAAGATGTCGGATTCGATGTCGAGCGCGTCGCTGCGGGCGTTGACGGCGGCCGACCAGCGCTTGGGCGAGCGCGAGCCGGCGGTGCGCCCGCGTCCGGGGCGCCGCGTCGAGTGCTTGCCGGCGGGGCGCTTGCCTTGCGAACTCCGGTGCGCCGCCGGCTTGTGCGAGGAGGATGAGGTTTCGCTCATGGTTTCGGCTCCTTCGAAAGAGGTTGCGGGGGAGCTCACTCGCCCGATTTGCCGCCGTTTCCGCCGCCGGAAGGCAGTACCGCCGACAGCACCTGCCTGGCGGTCTCGACGATCACGCCGCGTTCGCGCGGGTCGCCCTTCACCAGCGTCTCGGCGAAGTGCTTCGCCTGCTGCAAGGTGACGTGCGGCGGCAGCGGCGGCACCTCGGGGTCGCTCTTCACCTCGAGCACCACCGGGCGCTGCGAGGCCAGCGCCTCGTCCCAGGCTTCGCCCAGGCGCGCCGGGTCGTCCACGTAGATGCCCTTCAGCCCGATCATCTCGGCGAAGCGGTGATACGGCACGTTCGGCACCTGCTGCGAGGCCTCGAACTTCGGGTCGCCCTCCATCACGCGCTGTTCCCAGGTGACCTGGTTCAGGTCCTCGTTGTTGAGCACCATGCAGATCCAGCGCGGATCGGCCCATTGCCGCCAGTATTTGGCGACCGTGATCAGCTCGGCCATGTTGTTCATCTGCATCGCGCCGTCGCCCACCATGGCGATCACCGGCCTGACCGGAAACGCGAACTTGGCGGCGATCGCATAAGGCACGGCCGCGCCCATCGACGCCAGCCCGCCCGACAAGGAACCCATCATGCCGCGCCGCATCTGCAGGTCGCGCGCGTACCAGTTCGCGCAGGAGCCCGAATCGCTGGTGAGGATCACGTCGTCGGGCAGGCGCGGCGACAGCTCGGTGAAGGCGCGCTGCGGATTGACGCCGCGGCCCGGGCTCGCATCGGCGGCGGCGCGCTTGGCCAGCGTGCCCTGCCATTCGTCGGTCCAGCGGCCGATGCGCTCGCGCCAGCGATGGTCGGCGCGCGGCTCGAGCAGGGGCAGCAGCAGGTCGAGCGTCTCGGCCGCGTCGCCCACCAGGTTGACCTCCATCGGGTAGCGCAGGCTCAGCATGTCGGCCTTCAGGTCGATCTGCACGCCGCGCGCCTGGCCTTCCTTGGGCAGGAATTCCGCGTAGGGGAAGCCGGAGCCGATCATCAGCAGCGTGTCGCATTCGTTCATCAGGTCGTAGCTGGGCTTGGTGCCGAGCAGGCCGATCGAGCCCGTCACCCAGGGCAGCGCGTCGGGCAGCGCGGCCTTGCCGAGCAGCGCCTTGGCCGCGCCGGCGCCGAGCCGGTCCGCCACCGCGATCACCTGCTCGGTGGCGCCGAGCGCGCCCGCGCCCACCAGCATCGCCACCTTCGAGCCGGCATTGAGCACCTCGGCGGCGCGCTTCAGGTCCTCGGGATAGGGCACCACCTTCGGGCGCGTGTAGCCGACGCCGGAATGCACGGTGCCGTGCGCGCGCTTGGGCGGCGCGTAGTCGAGCTCCTGCAGGTCGTTCGGCAGGATCAGCGCGGTGACGGTGCGCGCGCCGATCGCGGTGCGTACCGCGCGATCGACCAGGTGGCGCACCTGGCCCGGCACGCTGGCCTGCTGCACGAAGGCGCCGGCCACGTCCTTGAACATCGCCGCCAGGTCGAGTTCCTGCTGGTAATGGCCGCCGATCGCCGCGCGCGCCTGCTGGCCGACGATCGCCAGCACCGGCATGTGATCGAGCCGCGCGTCGTAGAGGCCGGTGATCAGGTGAGAGGCGCCCGGGCCCGAGGTGGCGATGCACACGCCGAGCTTGCCTGTAAATTTTGCATGCGCGGAAGCCATGAAGGCCGCCATCTCCTCGTGGCGCGCCTGGATGAATTCGATCTTGCCGCCGGCGCGATTCAGCGCGCCGAACAGGCCGTTGATGCCGTCGCCGGGGTAGCCGTAGATGCGATCGACGCCCCATTCGGCGAGGCGTTCGACGATGAAGTCGGAAACGGTGGTCATGCGCGTTCTCCCTCGGTTCGATGTGCTGGTGCCGAAAGGTGCGCAAGCACCGTGCCGTGAAAATGGCGCCTGCGCGGCCGCAGCCCGGCGGCATCTCGCATCGCGAAACTGCATCGGCCATGCCTGCCGACGCCAAGGCTTGTAAAAACCGCCAACCGCGATGCCGCATCGCGTCATCCGGCGCGCTGGGATCGCAGCGACGCCCCGTCGGGCAAGGCTGCGCGGCCGGGTCGCCGCCGGGCCCGCGGCTTGCTTGGCAGCCCCGATGCTGTCTCGCGCGGGCTCGTGCGAGGCGATTCCGATTGGGGAGAGCTGTGCGATGTCCGAAGTGACCGTATTTCCATTGCCCTTGATGCCGCGTGCCAGCGCCGCGTTCCTGAGCCGGGATGGCGAAGGTGAAACCCATGGCGCCGGCGACGCACGCGCCGCCGGCGGCCGCAGTGCCGACGACCGCGACGCCGACACACCGAGCAGCGATGGTGGCGGAGGCAACGATCGCCCGCGCGACGGTGACGATCGCTGCAACACGGGCGGCGACGGCAATAACGACGAGGGCGGCTCGGGCAACGGCGGCGACGGCGGCAAGGGCAAGGACAAGCGCGACGACAAGAACTCGGACGACGACCCTGGCAAGGACGGCAACGGCAAACGCAAGCGCCCCGGCAAGAAGCCGATCATCATCCTGGCCGTGGTGGTGGTGGTCCTGCTGATCGTCGCGCTGGTGTGGTGGCTGATGACGCGCAACCAGGTCAGCACCGACGACGCCTACACCGACGGCAACGCCGTCACCATCGCCCCGCACGTCTCGGGCTACGTCACGCGCCTGAACGTCGACGACAACACCTACGTCCATCGCGGCGACCTGCTGGTGCAGATCGACCCGCGCGACTACCGCGCCCAGCTCGACTCGGCCGACGCGCAGCTCGGCCTGGCGCGCGCGCAACTCGGTTCGGCGCAGGTGCAGCTCGACATCGCGCGCGTGCAGTACCCCGCGCAATACGCGCAGGCCCGCGCCCAGATCGAATCGGCCGAGGCCACCTACAAGCAGGCGCTGGCCGCGCAGGAACGCCAGCACGCGGTGGACATGCGCGCCACCTCGAAGCAGCAGGTCGACGCGGCCGACGCGCAAAGCGCCAGCGCCGATGCCAACGTGGCGATGGCGCGCGCCCAGGCCCGCACGGCCGCGCTGGTGCCGCAGCAGTTGCGCCAGGTCGAGAGCACCATCGAGGAGCGTCGCCAGCAGGTCCTGCAGGCCCAGGCGCAGCGCGAGCAGGCCGAGCTGAACCTGTCCTACTGCGAGATCCGCGCGCCCTCGGACGGCTGGGTCACGCGCCGCAACGTGCAACTCGGCAGCTTCCTGCAGACCGGCAGCTCGATCTTCTCGCTGGTCACGCCGCGCATCTGGATCACCGCCAACTTCAAGGAATCGCAGCTCGAGCGGATGCGCATCGGCGACAAGGTGGACGTGTCGGTGGACGCCTATCCCGATCTCGACCTGCACGGCCATGTCGACAGCATCCAGCTCGGCAGCGGCTCGCGCTTCTCGGCCTTCCCGGCCGAGAACGCCACCGGCAACTTCGTGAAGATCGTGCAGCGCGTGCCCGTCAAGATCGTGCTGGACGGGCCGATGCCGACCAATCCACCGCTCGGCCTGGGCCTGTCGGTCGAGCCGACGGTGCATCTGCCATGAGCGGCGCGGATGTCACCGCCGACCAAGGCGGCAACGGCAATGGAAAGGGCAGGGGCGACGACGGCGGGAATGGCAAGGGCCAAGGCAAAGGCGACGGCCAGGCCTGGCGCCCCGCCTCGAACCCCTGGCTGATCGCCATCGTGGTCACGCTGGCGGCCTTCATGGAGGTGCTCGACACCACCATCGTCAACGTCGCGCTGCCGCATATCGCCGGCACCATGTCGGCCAGCTACGACGAGGCCACCTGGACGCTCACCTCCTACCTGGTGGCCAACGGCATCGTGCTGCCGATCTCGGGCTTCCTGGGCCGGCTGCTGGGCCGCAAGCGCTACTTCGTGATCTGCATCGCGGCCTTCACGGTGTGCTCCTTCCTGTGCGGGATCGCCACCAACCTCGGCCAGCTGATCGTGTTCCGCATCCTGCAGGGGCTGTTCGGCGGCGGCCTGCAGCCGAACCAGCAGTCGATCATCCTCGACACCTTCCCGCCCGAGCAGCGCAACCGCGCCTTCTCGATCTCGGCGATAGCGATCGTGGTGGCGCCGGTGCTGGGGCCGACCCTGGGCGGCTGGATCACCGATACCTTCTCGTGGCGCTGGGTGTTCCTGCTCAACGTGCCGGTGGGGATCCTCACCGTGCTGGCGGTGATGCAGCTGGTGGAGGACCCGCCCTGGCGGCGCGACGGCCAGCGCGGCATTCGCATCGACTACATCGGCATCGGCCTGATCGCGATCGGCCTGGGCTGCCTGCAGGTGATGCTCGACCGCGGCGAGGACGAGGACTGGTTCGGCTCGAACTTCATCCGCATCTTCGCGGTGCTGGCGGTGGCGGGGCTGACCGGCGCCGGGCTCTGGCTGCGCTACGCGAAGAAGCCGGTGGTGGACCTGGCCTGCCTGCGCGACCGCAACTTCCTGCTCGGCTGCATCACCATCGCGATGTTCGCGGCGGTGCTGTACGGCAGCGCCGTGATCGTGCCGCAGCTCGCCCAGCAGCAGCTCGGCTATACCGCCACGCTCGCCGGGCTGGTGCTCTCGCCCGGGGCGATCCTGATCACCATGGAGATCCCGATCGTCAGCCGGCTGATGCCGCACGTGCAGACGCGCTACCTGGTGGGCACCGGCTTCGTGCTGCTGGCCGCCTCGCTGGTCTATTCGCGCACGCTGGTGCCCGACATCGACTACCGCCATCTGATGTACATCCGCTGCGCGCAGTCGATGGCGATCGGCTTCCTGTTCGTGCCGATCACCACGCTGGCCTACCTGACCATCCCGCAGCGCCTCAACGACGATGCTTCCGCGCTGTTCACGATGTTCCGCAACGTGGCCGGCTCGATCGGCATCTCGGTGTCGACCGCGCTGATCCGCGAACGCGCGCAGGCGCGCATGGCGCATCTGTCCGAGCACATGTCGCCGCTCTCGCAGAACTTCCAGGACGCGTTGCAGCGCAATGCGCAATCGATCAGCGCGCTATCGGGCGTGCCGCCCTCGGCGGCGCTGCAAACCGCCAACGGCAGGCTCTACGAGACCTTCGTCTCGCAGGCCACCATCCTTGCCTATATCGACGTATTCGCGATCCTGGCGGTGTTCTGCGCCGCCTGCATCCCGCTGACCTTCCTGTTCACGCCGGCGAAGGCGGCGGGCGGTGGAGGAGGACATTGACGATGACACGACGTTTTATCCGGCCGGGGTTCCCATCGATGCCGGCTACCGTGGCTGCCGCGGTTGCCGCAGTTGCCGGTCTCGCGCTGGCGGCCTGCACGGTCGGCCCGGACTTCAAGCCGCCGCAGGCGAACGCGCCGGCGCAATGGCACGACCTGCAGGCGGCCAGCGCGGCCGCGGCCACCTCCGCCTCGGCCGCCTCCGCGCCCGGCGTCACCTCCAGCCCGGTGGTGGATGCCGATCCCGATCCGCGCTGGTGGCGCGCCTTCCACGATCCGCTGCTCGACCAGCTGGTGGATCGCGCCGCGCGCGACAACCTCGACGTGCAGACCGCCGTGATGCGCATCGCCGAGGCGCGCGAGCAGTTGCACCAGGCAGCCGCGCAAGGGCTGCCGAACGTGCGTGCCACCGCCAGCTACCAGCGCGAGCAGCTCGGCATCAAGGGCATCCTGCAGGACGAGGGCGTGAACGACCAGATCGACCGCCTGAGCGCGCCGGGTTCGGCGCTGGCGGGCGCGGTGCCCGGCGGCGGCGCGGCGATCCGCCAGGGCGCGGACAAGGCGATCGATTCGCTGTCCTCGCCGACCAATCTCTGGCAGGCGGGCTTCGACGCGTCCTGGGAGCTCGACCTGTTCGGGCGCGTGCGGCGCTCGGTGGAGGCGGCCGGCGCGGAGACCGGCGCGGCGGTGGCCGGCCGCGACGACGCGCTGCTCTCGCTGGAGGCCGAGGTCGCGCAGACCTACCTGCAGTATCGCGGCGCCCAGGCATTGCGCGCGTTGACGCTGGAACTGGCGCAATCGCAGCAGGACTTTCTCGACCTCACGCGCGATCGCGCCGCGCACGGGCTGACCAGCCAGCTCGACGTGCGCAGCGCCGACGCGCGCCTGGCGCAGATCCGCGCGCAGCTTCCGCAATACGACCAGCAGCTCGCGATGCTGCGCAACGGCCTGGCCTACCTGGTGGGCGGCGCGCCCGGCACGCTCGACGCGTTGCTCGAGGCGCCGGCCGCGCTGCCGGGGCTGCCGCCGGCGGTGCCGGTCGGGCTGCCTTCCACGCTCGCGCGGCGGCGGCCCGACGTGCGGCGCGCGGAGCTGGAACTGCACGCGGCCACGGCCCAGGTCGGCGTGGCGGTCGCGCAGTTCTATCCCGACATCTCGCTGACCGGGCAGATCGGCCTGCGCTCCACGCACGTGCGCGAGCTCGCGCAGTGGTCGCATCTGTTCTATTCGGCCGGGCCGGCGATCTCGCTGCCGATCTTCCAGGGCGGCGCGCTGGTCTCGAACCTGCGGCTGTCGAAGGCGCAGCAGCAGGAGGCGGCGCTGGCCTACCGGCGCGCGGTGCTGGTGGCGCTGCGCGACGTCGACAACGCGTTGGCCGTGTATCGCACCGACCAGTCGCGCCACGCCGCGCTCGACGATGCCGCCAAGGCAGAAGGCGGCGCGCTCGACCTGGCGCGCGACAGCTATCGCAAGGGCATCGTGCCCTACCTGGACGTGCTCGATGCCGAGCGGCAATGGTCCGAGGCGCGACAGCAGGCCTTGCAGGGCGCGGTGCAGACCACCACCGACCTGGTCTCGCTCTACAAGGCGCTGGGCGGCGGCTGGCAGACCGACGGCGCTACGGCTGCCGCGCCCGGCGATCCGCGCGCTGCCAGCGCGGCCTCGGTGGCGAACGTGCATTGAGCCGCCGGCGGGCGTGGCGGCTCAGATCGGATGACGCCCGTGCTCGTGCAGCTCGGGCTCGAAGTAGATCCAGCGCGCGCGCGGAAACGACTCGCGCAGCGCCAGCTCGATCTCGTTGATGGTGCGCACCAGCGCATCTGCGCTCGGATGCGGGCGCAGTACCGCCTGCACCGCCACCACGTGCTCGTCCGACCAGCGCAGCACCACCAGCGAGATCACGCGCACCACCTCGGGCCGGTGCTCGAGCCAGGCCTGCATCTCGTGCCGCGTGCTCTCGTGCGCCGATTCGCCGACGATCAGCGACTTGATCTTGCCCATCGCGAAGGCCGCGCTGGCCATCAGGATCAGGCCCACGGCGATGCCGCCGAACGCGTCGTAGGCCGGCTCGCCGGTGGCGAGCGAGAGCGACACCGCCAGCAGCGAGGCGAGGATCCCGCCCAGCGCCGCGGCGTCCTCGATCACCGCCAGCAGCAGCGCGGGTTGCCCGGTCTCGCGCATCCAGCGCAGCAGGGTGCCGGGCCGGCCGCGCCGCTCGATGGTGCCGATCGAGGCCTTCAGCGCGATGGTCTCGATCACGCCCGAGATCAGCAGCACCGCGATCACCACGCCGCCGTGCTCGACGGGCGAGCGATGCACCAGCCGCAGCGCGCCCACCGCCGCGGAGGCCAGGCCGCCCACGATGAAGATCTGGGTGGCCACCAGCATCGCGTAGAAGTAGTTCACGCGGCCGAAGCCGAGCGGGTGCTCCGCGTCGGGGCGCGTGGCGGCCGCGCGGGCGCCCGCCAGCAGCAGGATCTGGTTCAGGCAGTCGGCGCTGGAATGGATCGCCTCGGCGTAGGCCGAGCCGGAGTTGGTGTAGCCGGCCGCCGCGTACTTGCAGGCGGCCACGGCCAGATTCGAGACCAGCGCGTAGTAGACGGCGCGCGGCACCGCGGCGGCCATGCCCGTCACTCCCGGATCGACCAGCTCGCCCCGCCGCCGCTGTCGCGCACGAACTCGTCGATCGCCTGCTCGACCGGATCGTCACGGGCGGGCGCGATCCAGCTCAGGTCGAAGCGGCGGCGCAGCGCGCCGGATTCGATCTGAGCCTGGGTGCCGGCGCGCCGGATTTGGCAGTCCAGGCCGTCGAGCCGTTCGAGCATGGCGGCGGTGCGCGCGCTGGCTTCGGCTTGGGCGGCGGGCGCCGCTTCGTCGACCGACAGCCAGGCGTGCCGCTTGTGCGGCAGGCGCTGCTCGACCGCCTTCATGCCGGTCAGGATGCCGAAGCCGAGCACGGTGCCGAGCGCGGCCAGGGCCAATTGGCCGCCGCCCGCGCACAGGCCGATCACCGTCACGAACCACAGCGTGGCGGCCGTGGTCAGGCCCGTGACCAGGCCGTCCTTGCGCAGGATCGCGCCCGCGCCGATGAAGCCGACCCCCGACAGGATCCCGAGCGGTAGCCGCATCAGGTCGAGCACGGCGAAGGATTGGCTGCCCTTGCCGTCCTGGGGCAGCAGCAGGTTGACCTGCAGCATCGCCAGGCAGGCGGCCAGGCAGACCAGCATGATGGTGCGCAGCCCGGCCGCCTTGCCCGACTCGCCGCGATTCAGGCCGATGATCGCGCCGGCGATCAGGCAGACGGCGATCCGGGCGGCGATGTCGAAGGGTTGCAGCACGAGCGGCATCGTTTGCATACGGGGCGGTCGGGAGGACGTCGATACGAGAGGGGCCGCACGGCGCATGCCCGGCCGCGCATGGCACGCAGGTTGCGTGTAAATGGAGAGGACCCACCCGACACGATACGGAGGTACGCCATGACAAGATCCGATTCCAGCCGCCGGCGCCGTGCCGGCGAGTCGTCCGATCCGGCCGCGGCCGGTGAGCCCCGGCGCCCCGCCGATCCCTCCGACCCGGTCGCCTGTCCCGACTGGTGGGCCCGGCCCGGCGCCTTGCCGACCGGCGCTTCCGAGATCCGCCACGTGCCGGGCGCCTATCGGCAGGCCGGCATGATGCGCGCCGCCGCCGAGGTGCGCGGCGGCATCGCGAAGCCGACCGGCGCCGCGTTGCCGCCGGTCTCGCGCGAACATCGCCTCGACGCCGATGCCTCGATTCGCGACGAACTGGATCGCCAGTTGAGCACCGGCATGGTGCGCGGCGCCGACGATATCGCGATCGACGTGCGGCAGGCTTGCGTCACGCTCGACGGCACGGTGCCGTCCCAGTCGATGAGCGAGGCGATCGAGCTGGCGGTGGCGCGTTGCGGGGCGGTACGCGAGATCCGCAACCGGCTGCGGGTGGTGCCGCGCTAGGCGCCTGGCGCGCCTGATGCACTGGGCGCGCGTGAATCGCCGGGCACGGGTGGCGTAAAAAAACGGGCGAAGTCGTCGACTTCGCCCGTTCAAACGGCGTCGAGCGGCGCCGTGAGAGAGACGGGATCAGTACCGGCCGTGCGCCTGCGGCACCGGGGAGCGCAAGCCCAGTTCCTCGGCGAAGCTATGCGCGCGAGGCGTGCCCACGCCCTGGTAGTAGGCCGCCATGCGGTCTTCCCAGACCGTGTCGGTCGAGCCGAGCCAGCCGTCCAGGTCGAGCGCGGGCGCGCCGCGCACGACGGCCGCCGAGGCGGCGATCTGCAGGCCGCCGGCATCGGCGTCGAGCGTGACGTATTCCCACGGCACCATCGCGAGCCGGCGTGCATGCACGCTTTCCTCGATCGGCACCAGGGCCACCAGCACATAGACGATGCGGCCGCCGCGCAGGTCGAGGATCGCGTTGCTGACATGGCCGATGGTTTCGCCGTCCGCGCTGCGCGCGAGCGTGCCGTCGAGCAGGTGGGCGAGCGCCGTGGTGCGGCGCGGGTAGCGCGCATCGGCATCGCGCAGGGGATCGGGGGTGGCGGGCGTCATCGAAGTCTTCCTGTCGGTGAATGGGAACGGCGGGCGCGGTGCGCTCAGCGTGGTTGCGACACGTAATCGAGTGTTTCGCCGATCGCGCCGCGTTCGGATACGTCGCCGCGCGTGGCGACATCGCCGATCGACACCATGCCGACCAGCTCCAGCTCGCGCGAGATCACGGGCAGCCGGCGCATCTGCGCCGAAGCCATGCGCTGCAGCACCGTGTCGACCGATTCGTGCTCGCGGCAGGTCTCGATCGGCACCGAGGTCACTTCGCGCACGATGGCCTGGCCACCCTTGCCCAGCGCCAGCGCGCGCGTGACGAGATCGCGGTCGGTCACCATGCCGACCACGCGCGTGCCGTCGCACACGGGCAGGGCGCCCACGTCGTGGCGCGCCATCAGTTGCGCCGCATGCTCGATCGTGTCGGTCGGCGCGAGATGGACGATCTCGCGCGACATGATCTGGTTGATGCGTTGCATCGCTTGCCTCCGTCGGTTTCCTGGCGAACGTACTACTAGTGCAAATCGCGTGCCGCCTCGCGCGCCGCCAGCAGCGGCGCGGCCGGCCGGCGTCGCGATCCGTCGCGCGAACGATTTACAACGCTTGGTAATGATTGCCGTGGGGTTGCCGTGGCGCGCCCGCACGCGGAACCGATGCCATGCCGGTACAGCGGAACTCGCTCGGGAAATTGCGGGTCGGACGAGGCTTGCCCCGCTGATACGAAATGTTTCGAGTTTGTAGCGCGTCGAGCAGACCGATGACGGTTGCGATCGCAGCGCTGCGAATGGCGAAACGACCCCGTGTAATGGCACGCTGCGCGCGGGTCGATCATTTCGTTCCCCGAAACCATCGAAAAAGATGCCTTTCGGGGATTGATTCTCGCAATGCTCCAGGTCAAGGCAGATAGGAATATCCGATAGCATGGCGGCGTTCGATCTGCTTTGCTGTAGGCATAGGTCATTCGCTCAGACGTCACGCCCGAGGGCAAGACGCCGGTTTTCCGCATTTCCGCTTCCACCGTTTCCTGACCGTGAATATTCCTGGCCTCCCGGCGCTTCGGCGCGAGGGGCGGGCGGTGCCATGCCGGAATGCTCCAACAGGAGATTTCATGCCACGTGTGCTGATCGTCGATGACGATGCCGACACCCGAGAAATGCTTGCCGCGCTGGCCCAGACGCGGCAATTACCTTGCGATTGCGCCGCCACGCTCGGCGAGGCGCGCTCGCAGATGCGCAACCAGTCCTACGATCTGGTGCTGTGCGACCTGATCCTGCCCGACGGCAACGGGATCGAGTTGTTCGACGATTTCCCCAGGCAGGACACGCCGCCCGAGCTGGTGTTCGCGACCGGCCATGCCACGCTCGACACCGCCATCGACGCGATGCGGCAAGGTGCTTCCGACTACCTGATCAAGCCGTTCCAGATGGGGCGGCTCGATACCCTGTTCAAGCGCGTCGCGCAGGCCGAAGCGCGGCAGGGCGAGGTGGAGGCGCTACGCTCGGATCTCGAGCGCGCCGGCCGCTTCGGCCGCATGCTCGGCAAGTCGCCGGCCATGTGCCGCATGTACGACGCGCTCGCGCGCGTGGCGGCCACCGAGGCTTCGGTGATGCTGACGGGCGAATCCGGTACCGGCAAGGAGCTGGCCGCGCAGACCATCCACGAGCTCAGCTTCCGCAAGCAGGGGCCCTTCGTGGCCGTCAATTGCGGCGCGATTCCGGCCAATCTGGTCGAGAGCGAGATGTTCGGCCACGATCGCGGCAGCTTCACCGGCGCGGACCGCCAGCACAAGGGTTTCTTCGAGCGCGCCGACGGCGGCACGCTGTTCCTCGACGAGATCACCGAGATGCCCTTCGAGCTGCAGGTCAAGCTGCTGCGCGTGCTCGAGACGGGGCAGGTGATGCGGCTCGGCTCCTCGCGCGAGACCAGCGTGAACGTGCGCATCGTGGCCGCCACCAATCGCGATCCGGCCGGCGCGGTCGAGGCCGGCGTGCTGCGGCCCGATCTCTATCACCGCATCAACGTGTTTCCGCTGGCGATGCCGCCGCTGCGCGAGCGCGGCGAGGACATCGTCCTGCTGGCCGAGGCCTTCCTGCGCCAGCTCAATCTCGACAGCGGCCGCGCGATGGTGTTCAGCGACAACGCCAGGCGGGCGCTGACGAAATACGATTGGCCCGGCAACGTGCGCGAGCTGCGCAACTTCGTGCAGCGCGCCAGCATCTTCGCCGACGGCGCGGAGATTGCCGTGCTGCCGCCGCCGGTGATGAGCGAGGCCCACGGCGAGGAACTGCGCGCCCAGGCGGCCGAGCTGGTCGACGCGGGGCTGCGGGCCGTCCACGACGGCATCGCCGTGCAGGGCGACAAGCCCGCCATCAAGCGCTGAGGCGCCGCCCGGCGCCGGCCCTCAGCGTGCCACCGCGATGGCGGCGTTGACGGGCACCACGCCCGAGTCGCGATCCGGGGCGGCCTCCACCAGGAAATGCCCGATCACGTCGGGCTCGAACAGCAGGCAGAAGGTCGAGCCGCCGTATTGGAAATAACCGAGCTCGTCGCCCTTCGCCAGGCGCTGCCCAGGGTGCACGTCGATCACGCACGAGGACACGTCGCCCATCCCCACGAACACGCAGGCCACCGAGCCCATGCCGGGGTCCTCGCATTCGATCACCACCACCGCGCGGGTGGCCACCGCCGTCATGTAGCCCTGCGAATCGTTGAGGCCGGCCGGGTCGCGGCCCTCCACGTCGGCCGCCGAGAAATAGCTGCCCGCCACGCGATAGGCATGCGTGACGGTACCGCCCACCGGCGCGTGCCAGCGATGGTAGTTCCAGGCGCTCAGGTAGGCCTGGTAGACGTCGCCGCCCACGAAGCGCTCGGCCAGCAGCGCATGGTTCGGCGTGAGCATGTCGCGGATCGAATAGGGCTGCGCCTTGATCCAGAAGTCGTCGACGCGCTGCACGCGGCCGGCGATCTGGTAGGGCGCCGCCTCGCAGGCGCTGATCACCACGCGCGGATCGCCCGGCTCGGCGACCGGACGCGCCTCCTCGCGCAACCGCCGCGTGAAGAAGTGGTTCCATGAGTCGAAGCCCCAATGCGGCTCGTCCGGGCGGCAGCGAAAGGCATCGAGCTCCATTCGCTGGCGTGCTTCCGGACAGAGCCAGCCGTTCGGGCCGTTCTCGTGGAGATGCTCGCGCGAATGCGGGCCCGAGAGGAAATCGCACCAGGTCGACAGCACGCGGCCCAGTTGCGTGTTGACGGCCTCGTCGCGGAACAGCGGATAGCCCGACGGCATGCACATCGGCCAGTCGAGCAGGGCATTGATCGGGCAGACGATCAGGCTGGTCTCGCTGAACGGCGGCGCGTAGCGCATCACGTAGTCGAGGATCGTCATCAGGTCGTCGATGTTGTTGTAGCCCAGCGCGTAGCCGGCCGTTTCGGCTTCCCCGATCGCGCGCGTCAGGCTCATGCGCAGCACCGCGTCGCGCTCGAACAGCGTGGCGAGTTCGGCCACCGCCGCCGCGCGCGGACGGTTGCCCGCCTGCGCATAGGCGTCGCGCGCGAGCTGGCGGCGGTAGGCCGTCATGTGCAGCTCCTCGCTCGCGAGCCAGTCGCCGAGGCGGCGGCGCGTGCTTCGGGCGGGGCCCTGGATGGGTGGCATGCTCGTCTCCCTGTCGTTCTGTCGGATGTTTTCGTCGTATGTTTCGCCGGGCGCGGTGCCGCCTGGCCGTCACGGGCGCGGCAAGGCGCCGATTTCGTTCGGATCGTGCGGGGCGTCGCGGCGCTCGCCGTCGCGGGGCAGCGGCGCGCCGGCGCGATGCGGCGTGACGCGGCCGTTGCTGACGGCATGCGGCTCGGTCGGCACCGGTTCGACCGTGTCGCCGAATCGCGCGCGAATGAAGGCCCGCAGCAGCGCGTGGCGCAGGTTCTCGCCCTCGCCGTGGGCGTCATGCGTGGAGGCGGTGCCGTCGCCGGCGAAGCTTGCCGTCACGCTGGCGCGAGCCTCGCCCACCCGCGTCGAGCGCAACTCGACCACGCGCTCCAGCACCATGGCGGCATCGGTCCACTCGGCGGCGGGGGAAAAGCGGCTGTCCATGCGCCTGAAGCCGCCGCTGGCGACGGTGACCACGATGTCCGGTTCGACGGCGACGAAGATCAGCGGCAGCTCGTCTCGCGCCAGGGCGCGGGCGGTCCAGTAGTCGAGTTCACGCGCGTCGAGTCGGTCGATCCGCATGGCGGGCTCCGGAGTGGAAACCTTCCTGGCGCAGCATCGACCATACCCGCCGGGGCGGCGGCGCGCGGGCATGCGCGCTGCGCCGCGTTCGAGACCAAGCTTCGAGCGGAGCCCCGCCATGAACGATATCGACAGGACGGTGACGAGCGACACCTACCGGAACCACGTGATTGCGGTGACGGTCGTGCGCGGCCCACGCGGTGCGTGGCTGCCGCGTGTGAGCATCGCGCATGACGAGGCCGGGCACGGCAGGGTCGTGCCTGGACAGGACGAAGAACCCGAATGGCCGAGCGAGGCCGAGGCGGTGCGCGCCGGCCTCGCGCGCGGGCGCGAGGCCATCGACGCGGGCGAGGTGCCGCCGCCGGCTCGAGCGGCGTCGCGCCTGGGGACGTGAGCGCCGCCAGGCGCCTCGCGCCGGCTCTCCCGCGCCTACTGCGGCGTCGAAGCCTCTGCCTGGCTGCGTGCCAGATAGGCGTTCACGATTTCCGGCAGATGCTGCTCCATCCAGTTCGCCATCGCCACTTCCTCGCTGAGGATGCGTTCGCAGATCGCCAGCGTCTGCGCGTCGCCGGCGGCGCGCGCGGCCGTGATCAGCGTCCGGTAGGCGGCCACCTCGAAGTTCTCGAAGGCAAAACCGGAGATGGCGTTCTTGATCACCTCGTCGGTGGAGAACATGGCGGTGAAGGCCTGCAGCGCCGCCAGGCTGCGCGCGCCGAAATCCTTCAGGACCGACACGTCGCTGCCGCGCCGGCCGACGCACTCGCGAACCAGCCGCTGCTGCTCCCGCGTATCGCCGAGATGCTGCTCGATGCGGGCCTTCAGTTCCGGATAGTGTTCGAGCCGCCGCGCCATCGCGGTGAGCAGGGTGCCGGCCTGTTCCTCCATCGCGTGCGCATCGCGCAGCCATTCGTCGAGATGCTCGTCGACCGAGCGTTTCGTGTGTGCCATTTCATGCTCCCGTCGGGCGGCGGCCTGGCCGTCCCGGTTGAGGTCGATAAGGGGCTGCGATGCTGCATTGCAGCTACGACGCGGGCGCGTCGCGCCCCGTCGCATGCAAGCGCCGCGCCCGCGCCGCAACACGGCCGGGGCGCTCGGCGCGCATCGGGCCCTGCGCTTTTTGCAATCGATTGTCAAAGTCACACAGCCGCGGCGGCGCCGGCGCGCGGGCCCGCATGGGCTGGTCCGGCGTGGATCGGAACGGAGCTTGCTTGAAGAAAGGCACGATGATTCGAGAGGAGTGCCGTATGCAGGCGAAGCTTCGGAAGCTGCTGCGATTCACGGCGATGGCCGCCGGCACGGTGCTGTTCGGTGGCTGGTCGATGGCGGTGCCCGTGGAAAGCGGCGAGCCGGCGGGGCCGGATCGCAGGCGCTAGCACCCGGGGCCGGAAGCGGCCGCGAGCCTGGTTTCTGGTTTCGCGCGCCTGCGCGCCTGCGCATCGAATCGATGCGGGTGCAACCATCGCGTCGCGCCCGCTTACCGCGAATGACGGCATCGGCGCCGGGTATCGGCGGCGGCGCCCTTGGTAAGGAGAGGAACATGAGCGAGAAACCCAACCCCGACGTGCACTACGAGGTGAACGTATGCGGCGGGACCTTCGACTCGGTGCGCGACCGGTTTCGCGCCTGGCAGCGCGAGCCCTTGATGGCGCGCCCGCAACGATCGATGTTCGCGGACAAGGCCGGCGTCGAACGGCTCGACGACACCGTGTTCGAGGCGCCCGAGGACGCGCAGCGCGCCCTGCGCCGTGCCTGCACGCCGCAAGACCGCAATGCGCTGGCGGCGCCGATCGACGACGGCGGGCGCGCGTTGTGGCTGGTGATGGCGGCCTATGTCGATTGAGCGCGGCCTGTCTTGAACCTGGAGCGAATCATGACGAACCCAGCCTTGCGCATGCACCGACCCGAGCCCGGCACGCCGGACATTCCCGAGCCGGATCCGGCCGAGCCGCCCGGCCCGGGCCCGCGGCCCGACGAGGTGCCCGAGCCGTTCCACGAACCCGTCGACGAGCCCGTGCCGCCGGTGCGCGGCCGGGCCGCGCCGGCCTGCCTTGCCGAACCAGGAGGTCCGCGATGAGTATCCGTGTCGAACCCGGCCCGCGCCGGGACATCGCCGAAACGATCGGCCGCTATTTCGAGGCGCGCGAGATGCCGTTCGATATCGAACCGACCACCTCGGGCGGCCTGCACGTGGGCTTCGATCTCGACGGCCAGCCGGCCAGCGTGACGATCAGCTTCGACGCGCGCGCCTACGAGCAGTTCGAGCATTGGGACATCCAGCACCAGCGCGCCGCGCTCACGCGCATCGGCGAGGGTTTCGCGCAGGCTTTCGCGCGTCGCGGCCCGAACGCGATCGCCGCCGATTTCCATGTGAGCCGGTTCTGAGCGACGGGCTCCTGCACCGGGCACGGTGTTTGCATTGTCTCTCGGCACTGTCATCACGGAGGAGTGTCATGCCAGCCAAGTCACAAGCGCAGCAGCGCGCGGCCGGCGCCGCGCTGGCCGCCAAGCGCGGCGAGACGAAGAAGAGTTCGTTGAAGCCGGCATCGAAATCGATGTACGAATCGATGAACAAGAAGCAACTGGAGGATTTCGCCTCCACCAAGACGCGCGGTAAACCGCATCACAAGCACGACGCCTGATCCGCAGCCTGTCCACGCCTTTAACAACCCGAATGGGGAGGTTCATATGCTCTACTACGCCGTGGTTTTTTTCGTGATCGCCATCATCGCGGCCTTCTTCGGTTTCGGCGGGATTGCCGCCGGCGCCGCATCGATCGCGAAGATCCTGTTCGTCATCTTCCTGATCCTGTTCATCGTCTCGCTCGTGATGGGACGCATGCGCCGATGAGGCGAGCAGGCATCCCATTGTCGAACCGACTACGAGGAGGTTTGCCATGACATCGAGCCATCGCCAGCACACCGGGCACGAGTTGAGCCGCTCCCGCGCGCACGAGGGCGAACGTGCGCAGCAGGACCACGACAAGGGCGGCCACCAGGCCGGCCACGACAAGCCGCCGGGCCCGGTGGACCTGCAGAAGGCCCTCAAGGGCGTCGACTATCCGGCCGTGAAGGCCGATCTGGTGCGCCGCGCGCGCGACGCGCATGCCGCCGGCCCGCTGGTCGAGGGGCTGCTGCGGATCCCCGATCGCGAATACGCGAGCCCGGCATCGGTCGCGAAGGAACTCGCGAAACTGATGTGATCCCACCCGGAAGAGACGGGGCGCGTCTCGCGCTCCTCTCTTTCGGCTATTTCCCGCCCTCCACGTTTCATCCCGCCCGCGAGCTTTCGCTCGACGCCTCCCCTCGTTCGCATTCGGTAACCTTGCTTCGCACGATGTAAGGATTGCTTGGTATCGCGGGCACGGAATCATTCCTCGAATCATCCGCGCGCGATGCTGCGGATCGTGCAACGAAGTGCGCCCGGCCGGTCGGAATTGCCGCCCGCGGCGCCCCGGCGAGCCTCGCCGCCGGTCACTTCGACCACCCTTTACCGATCCCCGAAAACGCTCGCCTGGCCCGGCATCCGGGGCTTCCCTTACGCGCGATTATTTTCCATTTCTTTATATTTTTTTCTCCCGATCATGACGACCGACAGAAAGCTTGTTTGCAGATGCCCATCGATCACCTTTCGTGCGGAAGCGCCAGATGACCGCCCCCTCCATCAAAGTTTCGATCTGCGTACCGACTTATCGCCGAGCCCACCTGATCGGCCAGTGCATTGATTCGTGTCTCGCGCAGACCCACCGCAACCTCGAGGTCGTGATCGGCGACGATTCGCCCGACGACGCCACCGAGCGCCTGATCCGCCGTCGTTACGGCGACGACCCGCGCGTGCGCTATCGCCGCAACCGGCCGGGGCTCGGCCAGGCGCGCAACGTGACGAGCCTGTTCGCGCATGCCAGCGGCGACAAGATCCTGCTGCTGCACGACGACGATTTCCTGCTCGAACATGGCGTGGAGCAATTGCTGGCGCTATGGCAGCGCCATCCCGGCCTCGACGCCGCCTTCGGCAAGCAGTACGTGGTGGACCACGACGGCCGCATCAGCCGCGCGGCCACGCGGCGCATGAACCAGATGTTCCATCGCAACGCGGCGGCGGCTGGCCTGCAGGCGCAGCCGGGCCGGGTCGGCCTGGTGCAGATGTTCCCGAACAACGGCTGGCTCGCCAATGCCGAGCTGGTCAGACGAATCGGTTATGAGGAGACCTACGGCTCCTGTTGCGACTATGTATTCAATACGCGTCTTTGTCTTGCCGCGGAGCGGATCTGCTATCTCGACGAATTCGTCTCCTGCTACCGCGAAACCGATGCCTCGATCTCGCAGGCCACGCGCCACACGATGCGCTCGGCTTCGCTGATGGCCTGGCGCTTCGTCAACGAGCTGACGTTGCCGCCCGACCTGGAGCCGGCCCGGCGGCTCGCGTTGCGCCGGCTGGTGCCGATCGTGGTGTCGCTCTACGCGCGCAACCACGAGCCGCGCACCAGCCTGGCGATCGCGCTGCGCAATCTCTACGCTTACCGTTTCGGGCTGAGCCCGCGGCTCTACTACCACCTGCTGATGATCTGGAAGGGGCGGCACGCCCTGCCGGCGGCGGGCATGGAATAAACGGACGGGGCGATCCGTTCTGGTCGTCAGGCGCCTTGCGCGCCGATGCCCGACCACGACCGACAGCCCATGAAAACCGAATCCCGCGACTCCGACCTCCGTGTTCTCGACAACGCGATCTGGCAAGCCCTGACCACCCACCAGGCCCACTGGTCGATCGGCGGCGATCTCGCGCGCCGCTTCCATCCCGAGGTTTCGCCGCTGGCCGCGATCACGGCCGACGCGCCGGAGAGCTGGCGCGCCCTGGCCGCGCTCACGCAACCGGGCGAACTGGTGATGGTGGCCGGCGAGCAGACCCTGCATCCCTCCGACGAATTCGAGGTGAAGGGCGAGGGCGTGCTCGACCAGATGATCCTGCTGGTGCTGCGCGACGAGGCCGACGACGGTTTCGCCCTGCTCGAGGAACGCGACGCGGCTGCGATGGCGGGACTGGTTGCATTGACTCGGCCCGGCCCCTACGAGGCTCGCACGCACGAGACGGGCCGCTACTACGGCGTGTGGCGCGACGGCGTGCTGGTCGCGATGGCGGGCGAGCGCCTGCATGTGCCGGGCCATACCGAGATCAGCGCCGTCTGCGTGCATCCCGAGCATCGCGGGCAACGTTACGCCGAGCGCCTGGTGAAGTTCGCCGCGCGCCAGATCGTGGCGCGCGGCGAGCTGCCGTTCCTGCACGTCTTCCAGGCGAATACCGGGGCGATCGCCTTGTACGGGAAGCTCGGCTTCGAGCGGCGCAAGCAGTTCCATGGCCTGACGCTGGTGAGGCGCTGAGGGGCGGTGAAGGGGCGGCGCGCCACGTCGAGCGAATCGCTCAGGACTGCTTGGCCATCTCGCCGAGCGTTCCGACCAAGGCCGCGGCGCCCTGCTGCAACGGCCGCTCGCGCAACCATACCGCATGCACCGGCATCGACAGCCCGTTCTCGATGTTCTTGAACTGCAGCCGCTGAAGGCGGCCATCGCGCAGCAGCGGCGCAATGGCCGACAGCGGGAAGTTGCCCCAGCCCAGGCCCGATTCCACCATCTCGATCGCCATCGCCAGGCTGTCGGTGCGCCAGCACGATTGCCCGACCAGCGGCCGGCTGTCGGCCAGCGGCAGGTCACGGCTGGCCACCAGGATCTGCCGGACCTGCACCAGGTCCTCCAGGAAGGTGTCGCCGCCCGCTTTCAACTGCGGATGCCGCGGGCCGATGCAGGCGGTCAGCCGCTCGCTGCCGACGTATTGGAAGTGCTCCCGCACGTCGACGGCGAGGCCCGCGTAGGCGATGCACAGGTCCACGCGCCGGCCGTGAAGCAGTTGCAGCGTGTCGTCCTGGGGCGCCGTCAGGATTTCGATCTCGAGCAGCGGGTGCCGGTCGCTCAGCTCGCCGACGGCGGCCAGCAGCGGCTGCTTGTCGATATCGGTGGCGATCGCGATCGACAGCCTGCTTTCCAGCCCCTGCGACAGCTGCAGCGCATGCATGCGAAGCCGCCGGAATTGCTCGAGGGCCAGCCGCGCATGCGGCACCAGCGCGGCGCCCATCGCGGTGGGCACCGGCTCGCGGCGGCCGCGGTCGAACAGGGCGTAACCGAGCTCGGCCTCCAGGTTGGCGATCGCCATGCTCACGGCCGAGGGCACCTTGCCGAGCGCGCGCGCCGCCGCGGAAAACGAGCCGCTGTCGATCACGGCCAGGAACAGTTCGATGCTGTCGTTGGAGAAATTCACGGCCCGACCTTTCAATTTATCTGATATCTACTGACTTTTTCTGTCAGTTTCGCTGACGTTATATTCGCGGCTTTCCACGTGCTTGTCACGAACGGAGGCGGGAATATGCAAGGCCTGAAACGCAAGCTGTTGTATGTATCGCTCTACGAAATCATCGGCATGCTGATTTCGGCGCTGGGGCTGGCGCTGTTGTCGGGACAGTCGCCCACCAGCACGGGGCCGTTGTCGGTGATCATCACCACCATCGCGGTGAGCTGGAATTTCGTCTACACCACGCTGTTCGAATGCTGGGAAGCGCGCCAGGCGAATCGCACGCGCACGGTGGGGCGACGCATCCTGCATGCGTTTGGTTTCCAGCTCACCCTGATCCTGTTCCTGATCCCCTTGATCGCGTGGTGGATGGGGATCAGCCTGGCGCAAGCCTTCCTGCTTGATCTCGCCCTGATCGTGCTGATCCCCTGCTACACCTTCGCCTTCAACTGGTTGTTCGACCTGGTGTTCGGAGTGCCGAGCTCGGCCTTGCAGGAGTGAAGCGGACGGCCCTTGCCGGGCCGCTCGCTTCAGGGCCCGGCTGCCGCTACCGCCGTCGCAACCTCACCTCGAACCGCGACGGGCTCAGCGTGGCGCGTCGCGGTATCGGCTCGACGGGCTGGCTCGTCACCGGCTCCAGCTTCCAGCGCGACAGGATGGCGGCCAGCGCCAGCAGGTTTTCGGTGGTGCCGAACTGATCGCCGATGCACTTGTGCACGCCGCCGCCGAACGGGATGAAGCCGTGCTCGGGAATCGCGGCGGCACGCTCCGGCAACCATCGATCCGGATCGAAGCGCTCGGGCGCCGCGAACAGCGCCGGATTGCGATGCAGGACATAGGGGCTGTAGGCCAGCCCGTCGCCGACGCGCAGGCGATAAGGGCCGAGCATGGTGTCGCGTGTCACCACCCGCGTGAAGATCCACCCGGGCGGATACAGGCGCAAGGCCTCCATCATGGCGCGGCGCGTTTCGCCCAATTGCATCAGGTGCTCCGCCTGCGGGACCGTCGCGTCGCCCAAGGTGGTTCGCACCTCCGCCGCCGCGCGTTCCGCGATGTCCGGATGACGGCCGAGCAGGTAGAGCGTCCAGCTCATCACGCCCGCCGTGGTCTCGATGCCGGCCAGGAACAGCGTGATCACCTGGTCGTGGACTTCCTGCTGCGACCAGGGCCGGCCGTCCTCGTCGCGCGCGGCCAGCATCATCGAGAGCAGGTCGCCGTGATCGACGCCCGAGGCGCGATAGGCGTCGATGATCTGGTCGATCGCCGCGTGCAGGCGCGCCACCGCGCGGTCGTAGCGCAGGCTGCCCGGCGTCGGCACCCTGCCCGGCAGGCCGCCGGGCAGCATCATCCGCACGAACAAGCCACCCAGGTAGACCGAGAGATCCTCCACCAGCGAAGCCGCGGCCGCCCCGGCCACGTCGGCGGCGAACATGGTGCGCGAGGCCGTGCGCGCCGTGATGTCGTAGCAGGCCGCCGTCAGGTCGACCACGTCGCCGTCGCGCCAGCCGCCGAGCACGCCGCCGATCGCCTCGTTCATCACGTCGATGTAGGTGAGGATCCGCTTGCGCGAGAAGGCTGGCTGCATCTGGCGTCGCTGCAGCTTGTGATCGTCGTAGCGGCTGGTGAGCAGGCTGTTGCCGGTGAGTTCGCGGACCTTGTCGAACAGCGCGCCGCCCTTGTCGAAGGTGCGGCTGTCGTTGAGCACCTGGCGCGTCAGCTCGGGATCGGTGAGCAGCAGCATCGGCAGCCGCCCGAGGTCGACGCGCACCAGGCCGCCGAGCGGCGCGAGGCCGCCGAGGAAGCTCAGCGGCTTGAACAGCAGCCGGGCCGCGTGGCCGACGATCGGCAGGCTGCCGGGGGCGCGCGGTATCGGTGCTTCGGGCAGCGGAGCGGGATCCACGTGCGCCGGCTTGTCGGTCAGGTCGATATCCATCACCACCACCCCGCAAGCGAGGCCGGCTCGGGCAGTCTGGCTTGCCCGTCGTCCGGCTGGGTTTCGCTGATCGGCCAGCCATGCGCGAGCACATGCTCGAACGCGCTGGCCGGCTGGAGATAACGCGGCGACAGCGCGCTGTAGTCGAGGTAGCCGCGGATCCACTGCGCGAGCCCATGCACGTAGCGCGTGGTGGCGGTGTCTCCATCGGCGCTCACGCGATCGCGCAGCGCGACGAAGCGCGCCATGGCGTGGTTGCGCATCGCGCTCACCAGGCCGACCGCCTCGCCCACCGAACATTCGCGCGCCTCGGCGATCACGGCAACCAGGTTCTGGATCGCCGGGAAACCGTATTGCTCGGCTCGCAGCGCTTCCTTGTTGTAGGAGGTCAGGTCGTTGTCCCAGCCGATGATGGCGGCCGTCATCTCGCGCAGCATCCTCACGCGCGGATCGTGCCAGCCGGTGGCCGGGACTTCGTAGCCGCAGGCGAGGTCGGTGAAGGCGATGCAGGGGTAGACGCCGGATTGCTTCAGCCACATCGCGATGTAGTCGTCGATGCCCGGGCTGGCGCCTTGCGCGCGGTTGACCGCTTCCCACAGCAGGCCGTCGAAGTAATCGATGTGGGCGCGCACCCAGCGGTCCAGTTGCGCGTGGGTGGCATGCGCCTCGACGTCGAGCCGCAGGTCGCGCAGCGCGGCCGCCCAGCGATTGCCGGGCAGCAGATCGGCGCGCGGCTCCTCGAGGATGCGCGCCAGCTTCGCGAGCAGCACCACGTATTCGTCGAGCGGCGTGCCGCCGGGTTTCTCGTCGCTATGGACGTCGTCGAAGGACTGCAGCCACATCACCTCCTTGCCGGCCAGCGTCAGTCCATGCGGATCCGCGTCCGGCATCGACCGAGCCGGGAACAGCGGGAATCGGGCGCGGGCCAGGTACTCGCGCTGGCGGGCGTCCTCGTGGAGTTCGAAACGATCGGCCCAGGCCAGCACCCGAGCCTCGGCTTCGGCCGTGGCGGGTGAGATGGCGGGCGCGATCGGGCAGTAGAACACGGGCATCGCTTCCAGCAGGGAAGGGGGCGCCGCTTCCAGACAGATTGGATGGTTCACAGTGATCTTGTCGCGTTGGGTAGGGGGGAAACCGGCGACGCGTTCGCTGCTTCGATGCCCAAACCGGGTGGCTTGGCGGTTCACGCGGCCAGCTGCGTATCCGAGCGACGCTGTGACGAAAGAGAGGTGAAAGGACGAGCCGAGGTGCGGCTGCACATGGGCGGATCCCGAGCGGCGATCGTTGCTGGAGAGAACGTGCCGCGCCGGGAGTTTATTCCCCATACTTAAGGGATGTCCGGTCCCGCCGCCCGACAAGGACCTGCCATCGCGGCCTCTGTCGTCATGTGGTCGGGAGCGGAAGTCATCGGGCAAACCTCATCGTGGAGAAGCAGCGATGCGCAAACAGTTCATCGGCGCGGTGCTGGCCGGCATGATCGCGGTATTCGCGGCACCCAGCCTGGCGCAGACGCCGGCCGTCACCAGCATGACCGTCAATCTCTACGCCGGGCCGGCCGGCGACTATCCCGTGGTGGCGCAACTGCCGGCGGGCGCGTCGGTGACCGTGATGGGCTGCGTGTCCGGCTACAGCTGGTGCGACGTGAGCCTGCCCGGCCTGCGCGGCTGGGCTTATGGCCGTTACCTCTCGTATCCGTATCAAGGCGCGAGCGTGCCGCTGAGCAACTACGGCGCCACCATCGGCCTGCCGGTCGTGACCTTTGCGCTGGGCGCGTACTGGGGCAGCTACTATCGCGATCGCCCCTGGTTCGGCAACCAGTCGCGCTGGAACCGGCATCCCGGGCCGGCCGGCGACGATCCCGTGGTGGCGCAACTGCCGGCGGGCGCGTCGGTGACGGTGATGGGGTGCGGGTCCGGCGACAGCTGGGGCGACGTGAGCCTGCCCGGCCTGCGCGGCTGGGCGTATGGCCGTTACCTCTCGTATCCGGATCAAGGCGCGAGCGTGCCGCTGAGCAACTACGGCGCCACCATCGGCCTGCCGGTCGTGACCTTTGCGCTGGGCGCGTACTGGGGCAGCGACTATCGCGAGCGCCCCTGGTTCGGCAACCAGTCGCGCTGGAACCGGCATCCCGGGCCGCGT